>JBAULD010000229.1:0-2046 GCA_049578005.1 Polyangiaceae bacterium | reverse complement strand
GCTTGGGGGACGGCTTCGGAATCGACGACGTCTCGTTCTAGAGCGCCGAACAGGTTGCCCGGCTCACGGCGGCCGTCGATATTTCGGATCGGCGCCGGGCCCGTTCAGACTTTCCAGAAACGCAACGAGATCGCTCTGCTCGAGAGCGCTGAGCCCCAGCGGGCGAATCTCTTTGGTGCCCGGGTACCCTGCGGCGTTGCCTCCTTGATTGAAGAAGGAAACGACTCCGCCGAGCGTCCGGATTTGGCCGGTATGCAGGAACGTCGGTCTCGCGCTCAAACAGCGAAGCGTCGGCGTTCGAAAGGCGCCCTCCATTTCCGGACCGACCGACGAAGGGAGTCTCCCGTCGTTTCCGTCGCTGAAGGGCCCGGCGCTATTGAGCGGGTCCGCGAGCGCGGCCGCCAGGCCAGCCGCGGCTCCCCGGTCGTTCGCATCGGTAAACGCCTGCTGTACGACCTGGGGCTTGAGGCCGACGTTGTGGAATTTCTGGTCCGACAAGAATGGGCCGCTGTGGCACCGGACGCAGCCGGCCCTGCCGACGAAGAGAGCGGCTCCGCGCTGCGCGGCGGGCGACACCGCGATTTTGCCGTGCATCCATGCGTCGAAGGGGGCACTTCCGCAGGTGATCAGCCTCTCGAACGCCGCGATTGCTTTTCCTGCGTTGACGACCACCGCCGTGACCGCTCTCTGCTTGTCCGGGGTCAGACCGTCGAACTCCGCATGGTCGCCGGGCATCCCGTGAAAAGTGCCGTCGCAGACCGGTTGAGGGTCCCGCGCGCTCTTGGGCTGGCACCCCGTCGCCGCCGCGCTCAGCTTGGGAAACTGCCTCGGGTCGTCGAGCGGCGGTAGTGCGCCGAAGATGGCTTCGTACTCGCGAGCATATCTTCGACGAATTTGCTGGGCGACGTACAGCCGCGACGTGTTCATCTCGACGACGGACTCGAGCGGTCCGAAAATCTGGTTGTAGAGCGCGTCGCGTCGGCCGTCCCACATGATCAATTTCGCCTGCCCCACGTCGAGGAGCGACGGCGCGCGACGCCTGCCCCAGCCGGCCCCGAGCGAAATCTGGCGTTGGAAGGACCGCGTGTCGGAAAACCCGCTGTCCGGGACATGACAGCCGGCGCAGGCGACGCGCCCCGTCTGGCCGACGGCTCCGAGCGATTGTGGGCCCCCGTCGTTGTCGCTGTCGAGGAGCGGCCCGGAAAACGACGGGTCGTAGAACAGTCGCTGTCCCAGTGCGGCGGCTGCCGGGTCGCCGGCGAACCGATTCGTCGGATCCGCCGGCGGCGCTGGAAGTGACGTGGGTGAGAGCGACTGCAGCGCGGCCCATTCTTCACCCGTCCATGTCGGTGCCGGATCCGTCGCGTTCGCCGTCCGGTCCGCGGGAGGCGGCGCCTCCGGCGCGGAAGCCGAATGGCAGCGGCTCGCGCCGAGCACCAGTGCGAACGAGAGGCCGATCAGTAGGGTCCACATGGCAGCCGCGCCTCGTTCCACGCGGGAGCCGGAACTCCGCTCTTGAAGCCCAGGTCGTCGAAATGCCGTTTCGTCTCGGTGCACTGATGAAGATGCATGAATACGTATGGCTTCTTGTCTTGGCAGATCCGCTCGTCGCCCGCACCCTCGTGATACAGCACGTCTCCGAAGGTGACCGTGACCGGGCCCTTCAGCGCGAAGCCGTTCGGGTATTCCATACAGCCCGCCGGGACTCCGTCGAAGAGGAGGTAAACGCGCCGCGTAGACACGTACACGTCGAACTTGGTCATCCTATCCATCCCTGCGTGCTCGAAGGGCGGCTCTGTGGCCGAAGGCTCCCCGTCGTTGCCGACGTTGTCGTCGTAGTCGATGAAGCGATGCTCGGGGGCTTGATTGTTCACGTTCCAAGGCGCCCCGTTGACGAGCCCGTGGATCGCCTGGGCTTCGATGCGCATCGAAGGGCCTTGGATCGGTTGGACCAAGATCGTGTTGTTGTTCGGATTCGAGAGTCCTTCTTGAACCGGCGCCCTTTGATCGGAAATGATCATTTGCGGATAGCGACGGCCGGTCGTG
>JBAULD010000228.1:0-16371 GCA_049578005.1 Polyangiaceae bacterium | reverse complement strand
GCGGTACACCGCGAGCGACGCCGGGAAAACGGCTCGCTCGCGACGGACGACGACGCGCTCTGTTCGATCGATGCTCGAATCGGCATAGAGCCCGGCGTCCTTCTCGTGCGGAGGCTCCACGCGGTCGGCGCGGCAGACCTCGACGCCCTACCCGGAACGACGCCCGAGTGCAGTCTCCCTCTCGACGACAAGCGGCGCGTAGAGCTCTCGCTCGGCCACATCCACGCCGCCCTTTCGCCGGGGGAGGGAAAATGGCCTGAAATCGACGGGCACGTGAGCGTGCGGGCGCCCATCGGGCTCGCGCAGCGAGCGGCGAGCCTCCCGGAGACCGACGGCTGGATTCGATTCGACGCGGATGTCCGTTACGGGCGAGACACGATCTTGCCCGAGTTGTCCGGAACGCTCGAAGCCCACGGGGTCCGGCTCGATCGATACGCGCTCGCGGAGGAGCTCCACAGCGAGCTGACGATGCGGCGAAACGTGATCGAGAGTCCCAAGACCACGCTGCGCCTCGGGGGAGGCACGGTGACGCTCACGAACACGGTCGTCGACCCCCTTGCGCGCGGTGGACGGCTCGAGAAGACGACCCTCGACTCGTCCGGGGTCGATTTCACGTCGCTGCTGCGGGACCTCGGGGTGCACCCGCACGCGCACGTCGCGTGGGACATTCGCGAATTGCATGCGCCACTTATCTCCGGGACGTTCCAGCCCCTGAAGCTGGACGGCGAGTTCACGGGGAAGACATACGCGTTCGGAGTGTACGATCGGCCGGCCGAGGACCCGACGCGCGGGCAGATTTTCGGGTTCGCCGAGGCGCAAATCGCCGCGCACCTCGGTGTCCGGCCCGACGCGATCAAGTTCATGGATGTTCACGCCGTTCTCCCTCGTTCGCGCATCGACGGTGGGACGGTATCGCTCGGTTTCGACGACGATCTGCGGGTCGACGTGCCGGTGGTCTCGGCCGATCTCGACGACCTCTCGCCGATCGGGTCCGTTCGCCTGCACGGACGACTTCAAGCGAGCGCCCGCATCGGGGGCACGTTCAGTCGCCCGGAGCCGCTGGCGGACCTCCAATCGATCACCGGGTTCGCCGTGTCCGACGTGGCCTTCGGCGACGTGACGGCGGGCCATGTCGCGGTCGACGTCCCGACCAAAGAGGTCACGATCACGGGCGTTCGCGCAAAGAGGCGGGAGAGCTTCTACGAAGTGCCGACGGCGAAACTCCGGTTCGGGGGAGAGCGCGGATTCGTCGTGGACGGTGTGGGGGCGAGCGATCGCTTCGGAATTCGGGACCTTCTCTCGATGTTCGGACTCGACGAAGATCCACGCTTCGACGGACTGGACGCCAAGCTTTCGACGCGCGCCGGCGTCCACGTCGCGATCGGCGGCCCCGAAGACGCATGCGGCTCGGGGTACATCGCCATCGACGCGCAGTCGCACCTGACCGACGCGGAGGCCTACGGAGAGCGCTTCGCGCAGGGCGACGCCGACATTTCGCTGCACTGGTACGACCGAGAGCAGGGGATCGCCGGCGCGGACATCGACGTGCGCTCCTTCGTCCTCGACAAGGTCCAACAGGCGGTCGGCAAGCGCGCGGGGTCCGCGGGAACAGTCCTCGGCTCCGCTTCGCTGATTCGCGGCGGAGCCATCGTCGCCAATGTCATGGTGGAGGGAGTGCCGCTTTCGAGGGTGGACGCGCTCGGAGCGTTCGCGCGGCAGGTCGAGGGGACCGTGTCGGGCGTCGCGCACGTGACGGGCAACCTCGACGATTTCCTGCCTAACCCGGGGTTCGTCGCGCGGAGCGAACTGGACGTGGCCGGGCTGCGCGTGCGAGGCGTGCCGCTTGCGGGCTCGCACCTCGACGTCCGCATGACCCAACGCCTGACGCAAGAGAAACACGTCGTCGGCAGAACAGCGTGCGGCGCGCCGGTTGGTCCGCCCTTCGACAAAGCGGCCTACCTGGCCGACACTTCGTCGCGCGGCGAGTGGAAGATCGATGGCGATCTCCTCGGCGGCGAGGCGCACCTGCGCGACGTCGTCGTCACGCGGGCAAAATGGCCGAAGGTTTCTGGCCTAGTGTCTTTGCGCGGACTGGACTTGGGTGCGCTCGCGCACGTCTTCGCCGGACAGCTGGGCGACGACGCCGCTCCCGCGACGCCGCTCGGCGGACAGCTGTGGGGCGAGCTCGTCGCCGACGAGATACCCATCGAGCATCCTTCGAAGTCTCGCGTCAAGTTCTTGCTCGGACCCACGGTCCTCTCGCGCGGGGGGCAGAAGCTCACGCTCCAACCGCCCAGCGAAGCGCTGAACCTCGCAGCCGATATGCTGTCGATGCCGCCGCTCAAGATGACGCTCGACACGGCCGACGGGTTCCGGGGCGGTTTCGTCGTGACGGGCAACGTTACGAAAGTGACGACCGATCCCACGCTCGCGCTCGACGCTCGCCTCGAACCGGTCGACCTCGCCGTTCTCCAGCGCATCGTGCCCAAAGTCGATCATGCCCGTGGAACCCTCTCGGGCGGCGTACACCTCAGCGGCAAGGCTGCGTCGCCGACGATCGCCGGCGAGCTGCACGCCACCGGCGACGCGATCGACGTGCACGGCCTCCCCGGCGCGATCACCGACGTCCGCCTCGACGCGCAGACGACACCGACCGAGCTTTCGTTCGCGGGGTCGGGAAAATTCGCAGGGGGCACGGTCGTGATTCGAGGCGCGACTCCCCTGCGCGGCCTGACCCTCGGTGCGCTCGAGTCTCGCGTCGTCGCGCGAGACATCCGACTGGCGCCGGCGGACGGGATCGCCGCGACCGTCAACGCCGACCTGGACGTGACGTACGACCTCAAAGGCGGTGCCGGAGAGAGCGCATCGCTCCCTCGCGTGACCGGCGAAGTCGTGATCGGATCGCTCAACTATTCCCGTCCCATCGCCCTGACCACCGATATCACTCAGCTGGGCACGCGCGCGAAGCGGACCGAGGTCGACACGCACGACCCTTCGCTCGATTTCGTGTCCCTCGATCTGCGCCTGCGATCGCGCGCGCCCATGGTGATCAAGAACAACCTCGTCGAGGTGCTCCTGGCGATCGACTCGGACACCCTCGAAGTGACCGGGACCAACCAGCGCCTCGGTCTTCGCGGTACGCTGCGCGCTCTCCCGGGCGGACGCATTCACTTTCAGCAGAACGATTTCGAGGTGCGCCAAGGCCTGATTCGGTTCGACGATCCCACGCGCATCGCGCCGGTCGTCGACGTCACGGCCGTGACCGAGTACCGCCGCTACGCCGACACGAACTCTCCTGCCGGGGCGGGAGTCGGAACGGGCGGTGGAACCACGGCGGCTTCGGCCGGCTCGACGCGCGGCGGTTCGCTCTGGCGCATCACCCTGCACGCGTGGGGCGACGCGGACAACCTGCGCATGGACATGTCGAGCGAGCCGACGCTTTCGCAAGAAGACATCTTGCTGCTCTTGACCGTCGGAATGACGCGCACGGAGCTCGATCAACTCCAAGCGACAAGCCTCGGAGAGAGCTTGGCGCTGAACTATCTTGGGGCGACCACGGGTGCCGACCGCGCCATCAAGCAGGTGGTCCCCATCATCGACGACTTCCGTTTCGGAAGCGCGTACTCGACGCTGACCGGGAGAACGGAGCCGCAGCTCACCATTGGCAAGCGCCTGACGAACGACATTCGGGCGAGCGTCACGGCCGGCCTCTCCGAAGACCGCGAGCTGCGCTCGAACATCGAATGGCGCCTGAACAACCGCTTGAGCGTGCAGGGCTCGTACGACAATATCAACGACGTATCGTCGTCGACGCTGGGTAACCTCGGCATAGACCTTCGCTGGCGCCTCGAGTTCGAGTAGCAGTCAAAAGACCCAATGCGAGAGCGGAGAGGCTACCGAGGACGGGCGGCCCCAGGAATTGAGCTGCTGCTCGTGGTCGCTGTCTCTCTCTTCGCGATGCGGGCGAGCGCACAGACCGTTCTTCCGATCCCCCGGACTCCGCCGCCGGTCCAGGCGTCGCAGCTCCCGACGCTCGCGCCGCCGGTCGACCTGTCGGGCCTGTCGGGTGAGCCCATCACGCGCGTGAACGTGATCCTCGAAGGCAACGTCTGGAAGGACGTGAACGTCCCGACGGTCGAGGACGTCAAGCCCGGGGAGGCCCTCACGCCCGAAGCGGCTCGGCGCGCGCTGGCGGAGTTGCTACGAACCGGTCATTTCGCGCGCGCGAGAGCGGCCGCGACGCGGGAAGCCGGCGGCGCCGCCCTCGTCCTTTACGCTTCCCCCCGCAAGCTCGTCTTGCGCTTGGAGCTCGACCTTCACGGGGCGAGGCTCGATCGCGACGACCTCACGCGCGAGACGAATCTCACGGAAGGCGGGGAGATCGTCGGCGCGGACATCAACGAGATGAAGACCCGCCTCGTGCGTTATTTGGCGACCCACGGGTACCCGTCCGCCCAAATCGACCTGCAGCTCCGCGCGACCGACGACCCGTCGCGCACGTTCGTGATCGTCGACGTGAGCCCAGGCGCGCCGCGCCTCGTCGACGACCGACACTTTTACGTCTTCGGTGCCGCGCGCGACCAAGTGATGCCCCTTGCCGCAACGTACTCCGTCGGGCCGACCGATCGCGCCGACGAGCCCGCGCTCGATGCCGCCGACGCCTCGCTCGAGCAGCTACTCCACGGGCAGGGGTGGTACCGGGCGAAGGTGTCCCATGATCTCGTTTGGATCGGCCCGCCTGCGGCAGGCCGGCGCGTCGCGCTCCGCGTGCGCATCGACGCGGGGCCGCGCCAACTGGCGCGCTTCGAGGGGAACGAGCACTACGACGCCGAGGCCCTGACGGCGGCTCTCGGACTCGAGGCCGAGCCTGATCGGTCGCCGTCGCACTTGGCCGACAAGCTCCGCACGTTTTATCAGCGGCGCGGCTTCCTCGACGTCGAAGTGCAGCCCGAAGTGGAAGGCGCCGACACGGACGCCGTTCAGCGCTTGCGCTTTCGAGTCGTGGAGCACGCGCGCGTGGCGGTCGTGGCGCGGCGATATCCTTGCCTCAAGCTGGAGGCGATCCGGCACCTGTCGAGCGGCGGACCGCGCTCGCCGAACGAAATCGGAAACGAGATCGACAGCTTTCTCGAAGAGGAGTTGCCGGGTGCGGATCTTCTCGTCGATCCCGATCCGCGCGGGATCAGCGAGACGATCGGGGCAGGAGCAGGGCAGGTCGCCACCGGCGCGCGCCCCGAGCCGATCGACCTGCACCCCGACGCGACGTACGTCGCCGACACGTACGAGCGCGCCGTGGAGCACGTGCAGGAGCTCTATCGCAACGAAGGATTCCTCCACGCCGAGGTCGGACCCGTCCAGATCCTGCGCGCGTACTGCGATCCGCGGTCGCCTCCGAATCGGTGCGTTCAGCGGCCCGTCCCGGAGGTCCCCCCCAGCGTCTGCGCGTACGGCCCGTCCGGACTGCCGCTGCCGACCCAACCGCTCGACCCGAAGTTCACGTGCCGCCCCGATCGCGTGCACGACGTCGATTGCGCACCGAACATGGAGATCGTGATCCCGATCGAGCTCGGGCCGCGAACTCGACTCTGGGACGTCGCGTTCACAGGCGTCAAGAGCATGAGCGAGCAGGACGTCGCGCGGGCGGCGCAGCTGCCGATGGGCGAACCGGTCAGCACGACCAAGCTCGACGCGGCCCGGCGTCGTATCGTCGACTGGTACAAAGAGCTCGGCTACCCGTACGTCGACGTCAAGGACACGCTGGAGCCGTCGCCGGACAACACGCGCGCGCGCGTCCGCTTCGACGTGAGCGAGAGCGAGCAGGTCATCGTGCGCGCCATCGTGATCCGCGGCCTCGTCAACACGCGCGAGAGCGTCGTCACGCGGCGGGTGAGCCTCGAGGTCGGCCGCCCGTACAAGACGAGCGACATCGATCGCACGAGGGAACGAATCGAGACGTTGGGGGTGTTCTCGAGCGTCGCCATCTCGCTCAGCGACCCGTACATTCCGCAGTCCGGGAAAACGGTCTACATCGACGTCGTCGAAAAGCTTCCGCGGTACATCGAAGTGCGGCCGGGGTTCTCGACGGGAGAAGGGGTCCGAGGAACGATCGAGTACGACGAGCGAGACGTCCTCGGCTACGCGGTCGGCGCCGTGTTCCGGGCGCAGCTCTCGTATCTCCCCGATTTCTTGATTCTCGACCCTCAGGTCAAGACCAACTACGAGCAGGTACAAGATCGACTCGCGCGTCGAATCACGCTGAGCGCGGCAGTTCCCGAGATCGGCCTCGGCCCACAAGTTCACGCGCAAGTCGACGCCATTTACGTGCGCGATCTCGAGCGCGACTTCGCGCTCGACAAGATCGCCGGCTTCGGCAGCCTGATCTACCGCCCCGTGCGCGAGGTAACCTTCACGCTCGGCCAGAGCGTCGAGGACAACGACGTTCGGCTGTTCCAGTTCAACTCGACCGCGGCGTACCTGGCGTGCCTCCCGAATGGCTTCAACGCCGGGCTCGCCGCGCTGCTTCGCGTGCCGGACGGCGACAGCCTCGTTGTCGCCCAGCGGGCACAGATTGCGTGGGACCGTCGCGACAGCGCGTTCAACGCCCATCGCGGAACGTTCGTGATCCTCGGGGCAGAGCTCGTGAACTCGTTTCCGGAGGGCACAGCCATCAAGCCCGACGTGAGCAACCTCGCCCAGTTGTGCCCTGCGGCCCAACAGAACCCGCAAGCGCTGCAAGCCGCTCCCCAGGCGTATTCCCACTTCGTGAGACTCACGCAGACGTTCGCCGGATACATCCCGATTTTCCCGAAGGTGTCCATCGCCCTCGAGCTGCGCCTCGGCGAGAACGTCCGCGTGGCGCCGTGCAGCTACGTCAACGCCGCGCCGGGCCAGTCGAATACCTTCTGCACGTACCCCGATCGGCTCTTCTTCATGGGCGGCTTCGACTCGATGCGCGGCTGGCTCCAAGACACGTTCATCCCTCAGGACCTCGCCGATGAGATCCGGAACAACCCTTCGCTTTGCACGAACTCGAGCAACAATTGCCTCATCCCGCTGCGCGGCGGCAACCTCATGATTAACCCGCGCGCGGAGCTACGATTTCCCATCTACGGCGCCATCGACGGCGCGATCTTCGCCGACTTCGGGAACCTCTGGGTCAACCCCTCGTACATCACCGATCATGCGATCACGCTCCGCGCCGATGTCGGACCCGGCGTACGGCTTCAGACCCCCGTGGGCCCGCTCGTGTTCGACTACGGCATCAACGTCACCAGGAGGTCTTACGAAGACTTCGGCGCGTTCCACTTCGCGATCGGGCTTTTCTGACGGGCTAGGCAGCGCAGCGCTCGGACGCGATTCACCAGGCCGCCGCGACCGCCTCGACGACACGGTCTTGTTCTTCCGTCGTCAACGTCGGGTACATGGGAAGGCTGATCGTGCGGTCCCCCATCTCCTCCGCGACCGGCAGCGCCCCGTCCGGCATCGCGAGTCGCTCGGTCAAGTACCCGAGCCGGTGGATGGCGCGGTAGTTCACCGCCGTTCCGATCCCCGCCTGGCCGAGCCTGGTGAGAACCCCGTCCCGAACGCCCGGCCGCGTGTGAATCGTGAAGAGATGGTGGCTGCTGCGGCCACGCGCTTCGATCATCCATGGGATCCCATGCGCTGTCGGCGCCTGCGAGCGGGTGTCCGGCACGCGCTCACGCAAGAGCGACTCGTAGCGCCTCGCGATTCGCTCCCTGCCCTCGCGCTTGCTCTCCACCCAAGGCAGCTGAGGCCGGAGGAGCGCGGCGTCGAGGTCCGTGAGATTCGCTTTGTATCCCAGCTCGACGAGGTCCCAGTGCTGGTAGAGGCCGCCGTGCCGATCCGATGCCGCCTTCGAGACCCCATGATTGCGCAGGCGCCTCATGCGCTCCGCCATTCGTGCGTCGCGCGTCGCGATCGCCCCCCCGTCGCCGCTCGTCAGGTTCTTCGTCGCATAGAACGAGAAGGCCGCGGCGTCACCGAGCTCGCCGGGCCGCACACCGTCGCGCTCCATTTCGATTCCGTGCGCGGAGTCTTCGAGGACAAAGAGCCCGTGGGCGTCCGCGATGGCACGGAGGGCACGCATGTCGGCGAGCTGCCCGTACAAATGCACGGGCAGGATGCCTACGGTGCGCTGGCCGATGGCGGCGCGCACGGCGGCGGGATCGATCAGCCCCGTCGCCGCCTCGACGTCGACGAGCTTCGGCGTCGCGCCGAGATGCAAAATGGCGTTCGTCGTGGAGACGAAGGTCATCGGCGTCGTGATCACCTCGTCGCCGGGGCCCACGTCCAGCGCGCGGAGGGCGATGAGCAGCCCCATCGAACACGAATTCGTGCCCACGACGAAGGGCGGGTCGACCCCCTCGCGGCCGCGTACCAGAAACTCCCCGAGCTCGCGTTCGAACGCAGCCACTTGCGGCCCAAGGGTCAGGAACGTCGTGTCGAGGACACGCCTCCAAGATGCGGCCTCGTCCTCGCCCAGCTGATGGCGATAGAACTCGACTTTGCTCTTCATGCGACGGCGAGGAGCTTGCCGTCGATGGCGATCTCGCGATGCGCGCTCTCGGCCTCGCGGAGGAACAGGTACTGCTTGAGCGTGTACCAGCGTCGGTCGTCTGGATCGACCGCCCCGTCGCGCAGCGCAGCGAGCACCTCGCGGACGCCGTCGTCCACGCTCCGCTCGGCGCGAAACGCGAGAACGCGACGAATCTTGTCGAACGACACGTTGTAGTCCCGGAGGTCAGGGTCGGTCGGCGCGTGGACGACTTCGGTGCCCGGCACCGAGTCGCGTACGCGGAACGCCAGGTTGAGAATCTGCACGTTGCTCTGGTCGGAGCCGACGTTGAACACTTCGCCGGCGATCTTCGAGGCGTCGCTCGTCAGCGCGAGCTCGAACGCCCGCGCCGCGTCGCGCACGTGGACGAAAGGCCGCCACTGGCGACCGCCGCCATCGACGGTGATACGGCCGAGGACGTAGGCGTTCTTGGTCATCACGTTGATCGCCAAATCGAAACGCATGCGCGGGCTGAGACCGAAAACCGTCGCCAGCCGAAGCGCGCACACTTCGACCTCCCCGCGAGACCCGGAGCCCATCTCGAGAAGGAAGGTCTCGACCTCCGACTTGGCGCGCGCATAGAGCGAGACGGGGCGCCGGGGGCTCGTTTCGACGAGGCCGAGCCCCTCGCCGTGGCCATAGACCGAGCAAGAGGACGAAAAGACGTACCGTCGCACCCCCTGCTCGCGCGCGATGCCCGCGAGGCGCTTCGCTCCATCGACGTTCACGCTCCGGGTCAGCTCCGGCTCGAGCTCGCAGGACGGATCGTTCGAAATGCCCGACAGGTCGACGACGGCATCGACGGACGTGAGAAGCGATCGGTCGAACGCGCGCACGTCGCCGCGCGCGACTCGGAGCCTCTCGCCGAACCGCTGAGCGAACGGCGCGAGCGTGTCTCCGAAGTAGAGGCGATCGAGCACCGTCACACGGTGGCCGTGCTCGAGAAGCATGGGCACGAGCACTGACCCGATGTAACCGGCGCCGCCGGCGACGAAAACGTGCATGGTGTCGCGGGCGAATACCACGAAAGACTTCGAAATAACAGCTTCGCCCTGCTCGGAAGGGGCGAAGAGCCGGGGGCTGCCATCCCTCAGCGAATGTCCATCGGCCCGAGGGCGTAGTAGGCGATCGCCGCGAAGATCAGCGTGACGAGTGCGACGAGCAGATAAGCATGACGTGTCTGCGTCGTGCTCCACCCGTCGGCGAAGAACTTTCCGCGCGAACGATGTCGGATGCGCCGCTGCACTCCGCGGAGAATGTCGGGGGGGTTCTTCGCGAGCGTGTCCGCGGCGAGGGCGCGCTTGACGAGGTTGCGGACGGCCAGGCCCTCGGCGTCGTCGTCGTGCGGCTCGGGCGTTTCGGTCATTTGATTCTCTCTCCCAGCGCGCGCTCGACGAGCTCCTTGAGCTGCGCCCGCGCGCGGTGGATTCGACTCTTCACCGTGCCCTCGGGGAGGGCGGTGATTTCGCCTATCTCTTCGTAGCTCAGGTCTTCGATGTCCCGGAGGACGAGGCATTCTCGAAAGCTCGGTTCGAGCGCGACGATGGCTCGCTGCACGATATGCTCCAGCTGTCGGCCTGCGGCCAGGTCGTCGGGGCGCTCGATCGACGCCAAGCGCCCGCCGCCGGACTCGGCGACCGGACCGCGCTGCTCCACGCTTTCGAGCTCGTCTTGTTGAGCGGTGTGGCGCACGCGAAGATACTTGCTGCGGTTCTTCGTGAGGTTGATCGCGATTCGATAGATCCAGGTGGAGAGCTTCGACTCGCCGCGGAACGACCCGATCGTCTTGAAAACCTGAACGAAGACCTCCTGGGCCAAGTCCTCCGCCTCCGCGCGGTTGCCGATCATGCGTACCGTGAGAGCGAAAACCCGGCGCTCGTACGCGCGAACGAGGGCGTTGAAAGCCGCCTCATCGCGACGAACGAGCCTCTCGACGAGCCGAGCCTCCTCCCCCGCCATGGCGCCGGAGGCGCGAAGGCGATCGGGATCGTCGTCGAGCGGCACGCCGCGCCATGGTGCCCCATCCGGCTTCGAAGGGGCAAAGACCGACCCGCGCGCTTCGGACTTCGACGACCTCCGGGCCATCGAGGGGCGGACCGCGTGAACGCGGTCAAAGTTCCGACTTTCGCGGCGAGCCTCGCAAGAAAAAAATTAGGGCGCTGCCTCGCCAAGAGCCGGTTGCGTTTGCAGCGCGGATGCGTAGGCTGCGCGGCACGGAAAAGGTCGGTGCCCTCGAAGCGGGCCCGCAATCCGGCGTCGTCTAATGGCAGGACAGCGGATTTTGGTTCCGCTTATCGGAGTTCGAATCTCTGCGCCGGAACCCCAGCTTCTCACGCCGCTGACGGCAAACAGCGGCCGCTTGTGAAGGCAAGTGTGGGTGAGCTCGCCCGAACGCCCGAGTCGCGCGCCGAGGACGCGGGCAACGGAAAAAGGCGGACGAGAATCGGTAGAGCCTCGTCGGTTGCCGGTTCAGCTGCGAGAAGCTCTGGCGTCGAGCCGCAGCCGACGGTACTCTCTTGTTTCGATTTCCTACGCCGCCGCGCGGGCCGCCCGGTACGCGAACGAGGGAGAAGGAACGAATGGTGAGGGACGCAGGACGCATCCTGATCGTCGGCGCTGGGCCGACCGGCATTGGAGCCGCCTATCGGCTCAAGAAGCTTGGCTACGACAACTTCATGCTCGTCGAAGCGAGCGGCCACGCAGGCGGGCTCGCCAGCAGCTACACCGACGACAAGGGTTTTACCTGGGATGTCGGCGGTCATGTGCAGTTCTCGCACTACGACTACTTCGACGACGCGATGGCATCGGCGCTCGGCGAAAATGGGTGGCTCCACCACGAGCGTGAGTCCTGGGTGTGGATGGCCGGCCGTTTCGTGCCGTATCCGTTCCAGAACAACCTGCGCTATTTGCCCCGAGATCTCGTCGCCAAGGCCGTACGCGGCCTGGCGACGCGCCCTCCGCGCACGCCGTCGCCCAACCAGGACTTCGGGAGCTGGGTTCTCCAAACGTTCGGCGAGGGGATCCGCGACATTTTCATGGCCCCTTACAATTACAAGGTGTGGGCCTTTCCGATGGAACGACTCTGGGCCGGTTGGGTCGGAGAACGAGTATCGGTCGTAGACATGTCTCGCGCCCTCGAGAACATCTTCCTCGAGAAAGATGATCTGTCCTGGGGCCCCAACAACACTTTCCAGTTTCCCAAAT
Source organism: Polyangiaceae bacterium (assembly GCA_049578005.1). Taxonomy (GTDB): domain Bacteria; phylum Myxococcota_A; class Polyangia; order Polyangiales; family Polyangiaceae; genus Palsa-1150. The sequence goes on along the minus strand of JBAULD010000228.1, from coordinate 4,592 downwards.
ATGGCGGTACCGGCGCAGTGTGGCGCGCCCTTGCGCAGCAAATCGGGGAGCGACACGTCCAGCTCAACACGCGAATCCGCGCGATCGATTGGCGAAAGAAAGTCGTCACGACAGAGGGCGGCGACGAGCTCGCGTACGACCAGATCCTCAGCACGATGCCCCTCGATGCGCTCGGCAAAATGCTCTCCCCCAGCGTGGACGCGGTCGCCGAGTCTGCGCCGAAGCTTCTGCGCTCGCAATCTCACATCATCGGCATCGGGCTGACCGGCGAGATGCCGTCCACTCTGGCCAAGAAGTGCTGGATGTATTTCCCCGAGGACAATTGCCCGTTTTACCGCGTCACGGTGTTCTCGAATTATTCCCCGAACAACGTGCCGGAGCCGGACACCGGAAAGTACTGGTCGCTCATGGCGGAGACCAGCGAGTCGGACGTCAAACCGGTGAATCGCGAGACGCTGATCGAGCAGACCATTCAGGGACTGCTGAATACCGGTTTGATTCGAGGTCGCGACCAGGTGGTGAGTACGTGGCGCTACACGGCCGAGCACGGCTATCCGACGCCGTCGCTGGAGCGAAATGCGCTTCTCCAGAAGATCGAGCCCGCGCTTACCCGGGCCGGAATCGGCTCGCGCGGTCGCTTCGGGGCGTGGCGTTACGAAGTCTCCAATCAGGATCACTCGTTCATGCAGGGCGTGGAGTGGGTGAACGCCACGCTCCTCGACGTACCGGAGACGACGGTTCGATTCGCCGAGACCGCCAACGCAATGTGGGGAAAGACCCGGCGATAGGGAAAAACGGATCCGACTCAGGAGGAAAAAGTGAAGCTATCCGTCGTTGTTTGCACGCGTGATCGGCACGAGACAGTCGGCCAGGCGGTCGAGAGCATCGCGCAATGCGACTACCCTGATTTCGACATTCACATCATGGATCAGAGCACGAACACGCTGACCCGGGACATCGTTCAGGAGCTGGCGAAGCGGTTCGAGGCCAAGTGCCCCATCCACTATCACTTCCTGGAGAAGGCCGGCCTCTCGCGCGCCTACAACGCAGGAATGCGCGTCTCCGACGGCGAGGTCATCGCGTGCACCGACGACGACGTCATCGTTCCGTCCGACTGGCTGACCCTCATCGCGCGCGCCATGAAAGACGACCCGCAAGTCGGGCTCCTCTACGGCCAGGTCTTCGTGGCGAAAGGTCTGAAGGAGCGTTCGCCCGCTGGCACCGAAGTTCCGGCGCTCACGTTCTCGCAGCGCGAGCGGCTCGCCAAGGGACACGGCTTCAAAGTGTTCGGCATGGGTGCCAACATGGCGGTTCGCCGCACGCTGCTCGATCGGGTCGGCGGCTTCGACGAGGCCCTCGGCGGCGGCGGCCCGCTACGCTCGTCGCAGGACTTCGACTTCGCCTTCCGGACGTATCGGTTCGGCATGGCCATACTGCTGGCGCCTGAGGTCACGGTGGACCACTACGGGACGCGCACGCAAGCGCAGTGGCCCGACACGCTCAAGAACTACGGGATTGGCGACGGGGCCTTCTACTCGAAGCACATCCGGTGCGGCGATCCGCTCGCGCTCTGGCTCTTCCTCAAACTCGTCTTCATCGGCCGCGCCAAACAGATACGAACTTTGCTCAAAGAGCGGCGCTGGCGCGACGATCCCTATGGCGCCAATCTGTGGACCGGCGTCCGGGACGCCGCCAAGTTCGACATCGATCGCAAGTACCGGCTCTACCGGGAGAACGCGAAGGCCAAAATGACGGTGACTCAGGCCAACGCCGTGACGGCCGCGAAGCGCGGATTGAAAGAGACGTGACCCGTCGGCCGAAGGGTGAGCTATCCGTCCGCGGAGGTCCGCCGCCGTCTTTGTTTTTCACGGTTGGCTCGGTACAAATGAATTCTCGGCCGCTTGCGAGGTAAAGATGCGACTCGTCACGTTCGGAATCGGTTACGTCGGACTGGTCACGGGAACGGGCCTCTCGGAGCTCGGGCACGAAGTGCTCTGCGTCGATATCGATCCGGAACGAGTCCGCCAGCTGCGAGACGGGGTCATCCCCATCTACGAGCCGGGCCTGGCCGACCTCGTTCGCCGAAACGAGCGCGCCGGCCGTTTGCGGTTTGCGACCGAGATCATGCCGCCCTTCAGCGAGGCCGACGCGTACTTCATCGCGGTCGGTACGCCGCCGGGGCCGGACGGCGCGGCCGACGTCAGCGCCGTGCATGCCGTGGCGGACACGATCGCGAAAATCGCGACGCGGCCGGCCATCGTCGTGATGAAGAGCACCGTGCCGGTCGGCACGTGCGACGCGGTGCAGGCGCGGTTGGACAAGACGGCGCGTGTCGCGCTCGAGGTCGTGTCCAACCCCGAGTTTCTCAAAGAGGGGACCGCGGTGCAGGACTTCTTTCGTCCCGACCGCATCGTCCTCGGTGCGCGGAGCGAGCAGGCGCGAGCGGCGCTACGCGCGCTCTACGCCCCGCTCCAGCTGTCGGGCGAGCGCGTGGTCGTGACCGATCCGCGATCGAGCGAGCTCACCAAGTACGCAGCGAACACGATGCTGGCCATGCGCGTGTCGTTCATGAACGAGCTGGCGCGCCTCTGCCACGCGACGGGCGCCGACGTGCACGCCGTTCGCCTCGGAGTCGGGAGCGACACGCGCATCGGAAAGCGGTTTCTCTACGCCGGACCCGGCTACGGCGGTTCGTGTTTCCCGAAGGACGTGCAGGCGCTCTGGCACCTGGGGCGCGCGCACGGCGTGCCGATGCGCATGGCCGAAGCGACCCACGTCGCCAACGAGGAGCAAGCCCACTTCCTCGCGCAGCTCGTCGAAAGCTCGGTCGGCGTGCTCGCCGGAAAGACGATTGCCCTCTGGGGGCTCGCTTTCAAGCCGGAGACCGACGACATCCGTGAATCGCCCGCTATCAAGCTGGCGGAAGTGCTCCTGGCGAAGGGCGCCAACATAGTCGGCCACGACCCGGAGGCGACGCGCAATTTTGCCAAGGCGATGGCGTCCCATGGCTCCGCCGTGAAAGTCGTCGACCGGGAGTACGACGCGCTCGAAGGAGCGCACGCGCTCGTTCTCTTGACCGAGTGGCGCAGCTATCGAGCGCCGAACTTCGCGGAGATCCGCAAGCGTCTTCGGAGCGTGGACGGCACCGCGGCGCCTGTGGTGGTCGACGGGCGTAACGTGTGGCGGCCTTGGGAGGTCATCGGGGCGGGCTTGCGGTACCAAGGGCTCGGGGTTCCGTCGGTGACGACGCCGCCCGAGCAGGCGTCGAAAACGACGCTCCTGTAAAGGCGCAGCCGACGACTTCGGAGCTCCGCGCTGGTGCTCGCACCCCCGAAGCGACACGTTCCGTTGGCAACCCGTCCTTTTCTTTCGGCGAATCGTCGCGGCCAGTTGAAATTGCGTCATTTCCCGTTGGAAAAGCGTCACGTTCAGTTGGAATCGCGTCGTTTCCCGTTGGAAAAGCGTCACGTTCAGTTGGAATCGCGTCATTTCCCATTGGAAAAGCGGCGTCGCCAGTTGGAAATGCGCCTTTTCCTTTCGACAAAGCGTCAGCGCCAGTTGAAAACGCGTCGTTTTCTTTTGAAAAAGCGTCGCGGCCAGTTGAAAACGCGTCGTTTCCCATTGGAAAAGCGGCGCCGCCAGTTGGAAATGCGCCTTTTCCTTTCGACAAAGCGTCAGCGCCAGTTGGAAACGCGTCGTTTCTCATTGGAAAAGCGTCGCGACCTGTTGGCAACGCGTCTCTTCTCGTTTTCGATGCCGCGTTCGGGTGGGACGAAGACGTCCTCCAAGGAGACTCCCAGCGCTTTTACGTTCACGCTCTCGTCATGTCTACGAGCAAGTCAGCAATCTGATTCGCGTTTTTGTTCATGTCGAAGCGAGCCTCCCCCAGCCGGCGCGAACGATGTCCCATTCGCGCGCAAAGGCCCGGGTCGGTTGCCAGGCGCTCCAAGCTGCGTCGCAGGGCTTCGCCGTCGTCGACGTCGATCACGAACCCGCTCTCTCCGTCCTCCACGGCTTCCGCGTGGGCGCCCACACGTGTCGTGACGATAGGCAAGCTGGAGGCCATGGCCTCACCCAGGACGACAGCCAGACAGTCTCCGCGGGTCGGCAGCACGAACGCGTCGGCTTCGGCGTACAGGCGAAGAAGCTCCGGGGAATGCGGTTTGACCCCGCGGTGCACGTGGACCCCATCGCCCGAGGGGACATCGGCTCCAGTCACGAGGTGCAGCTCACACGAAGCGCGGAGGTGTCGGCGAAAAACGTCGAGGAGGAGATCGCCACCCTTTCGCACGAAGTCGCCACCCACGAAGAGGAGCCGCACGGGCCCCGGCCGCCTTTCTCCTCGCGTGTTCGGATCGGGAAAGTTCGAAAGGATGGTACCGGGCGGGATGACTGTGACGTCGCGCGCGTCGACGCCATAGTCGCGCACGAGGGAGCCTTTGGTCCAATCGGACCACGCCGTGAACTTACGGGCGCGCCTCATGATGGCGCGGTGCACGAGGAGCTTGGCGCGCTCGATCGCGGGATGCCCGACCTTGTGGCCGTACCACACGGCGAGCTCGTCGTAATTCAGCGGAGTCGCGTCGAGCGAC
>JBAULD010000227.1:0-1813 GCA_049578005.1 Polyangiaceae bacterium | reverse complement strand
CCCTGGGCCCACCGGGCGCCGGAGGATCGGCCGGGGCGGCGGGCAAACATCCCACCACCGGACCGCTTACGACTGGTTCCGACGGCAATCCGGGCGCTCCCGGAGCCGCTGGCACTTCGGGCGCCTTCCTTCAAGGGGTGTGAAGAAGACTATTATCGGATCGAACTCGACGCGTTTTGTAGAGCGGGAGAAGGGTTCCGAAACCGGCCTCCACAAGAGGCGGTCTTTCACGCGCGACGCCGATATTTTGGCTGGTTTCGTGAACCCGGACCCGACGGGATGTGACGGGAAACGACGGGAAGCAACGTGGCGTTGGGCAACTGGGGGGCAACGGGACGCGGCTCACAGTCGATGGCGTTACGCGGTGTTACGCTTCGTAGCGTCGGCCCACGCGGCACCGGGCTGGCCTGTGGCGCGGCGCCACACCCATGGCCGGTAAATGCTAGGAATTTGACGGGAATCCTTCATCTGTCGCACGTGTTAGAGCCTTCCAGGCATGCGCAAGAGCCCCTTCGTCACCCTGATCTTCCGCGGCAGCCGGTTCGGCGAGGCCGCGATGCCGCTCGAGGCTCTGCCTGAGCTGGCGGCCTACCGCGACCTCGTCCTCGCGGTGGCCAAGGCGCTCTATCAGGGGGCCAACCGCGACCGGCAGCGACTCCCCAAGGGGTTCGAGACGGCGTTCCGACTGGTCCTCGATCGGGTCGAGTCAGGTAGCGCCGTCCCGATGGTCTCGAGGCTGTCCGAGGACCCCGGCCTTCTCTTTCCACCCGAGCCTGACTGGTTCGATCGGGCGCGCGACTTGGTCGAGCAGGGCATTGGCGCGGCGTCCAAGGGAGCCGCGCTCCCCGCCGAGCTCTCGAACGAGATCCTCGCGCGCTTCGGCGCGTTCGGCCGAACCCTCCGCGACGACGAATCGATCGTGGTGGCGCAGCCCGGCAAGCGCGAGGGGGCGGTGTACGACCGCGCCGTTCGCCGAGGCCTCGTGCTCCGCGCGCAAGCCACCTACGAAGACGACGTCGACCTCCTCGGCGAGGTCCGCGCGGCCGACAAGGACGCCGAAGGCTTCGCCCTTCGCACCGCGGACGGTCGCAAGCTCGACGTGCACACTCCCCCCCTCTTCTTTCCCCTCGCGCTCCGTTCGCTTGGAGAATCGGCGCTCGTTCGCGTCCGCGGGTCGGGCACGTACAACGCCGAGGGAGAGCTCCTGAAGGTGTCGATGGCGACGGACGTGAGCCTCGCCGAGGAGGGCGACGAGCAGACGCGTCCCGGCTGCCCGACCCCGGTCGAGGCCCAAGTCGAGTCTCTCGCCGCTCTCCCCCGCGGCTGGTACGACGACTCGAGCCCCGCGTACGACGGGGCGGCACTCCGCTGGCTCTCGGATCTGCTGAAGGGCGTGCTCGACGGCTTCCAGCTACCCCGCCCGTACATTTATCCTACGCCGGACGGCCTCGCGCGCGCGGAGTGGTCGGGGGCGAACTGGGAGGTCGTGTCGAGCTTCGACCTCCAGACGCGATCGGCCGACGTGATGGCAGCGCGCGCCAACTCGCAGGAGCTCCACGAGCTCACAGTCCCGCTCGGCCAGCCCGGGGGCGAGAGCAAGCTTGGGCGATTCCTCAGCGAACACCTCGCGGCCCACTGATCCCCGATGGCTGATTCCAATCTGCTCGCCGACGACGACGAGGTGCTCTTCCGGCAGGTACACCCGAGCTTCGTGCGCGACGGGCGACCGAGCAGCCAGGCGTTTCGCCCGACGCCCAAGGACGAGGGGAAGCTCTCCGTCGCCCGCGGCTCGCTGACGACGCCGCCAGCCGCC
>JBAULD010000226.1:0-5372 GCA_049578005.1 Polyangiaceae bacterium | reverse complement strand
CTCGTACTGCGGGCCTGGGCCGGACGCGAACCGCCGACGACCGCGCGCGGAGCGACCGCCGCACGGTTCGCCTGGGGCCAAGTCGGCAAGCGCTATTGTTGGGGCGGCGTGGGCCCGTCGTGCTTCGATTGCTCGGGGCTCGTGCAGCGCGCATGGCGGTCGGCGGGCGTCGCCGTTCCGCGCACGGCCGACGGGATTGCGTCTGGGATCTCCGAGGTACCCCTCTCCGAGGTTCGCGCGGGCGATGTTCTCTGGTGGCCGGGCCACGTGGGAATCTACGTGGGCAATGGCTGGATGGTCGACGCGCTCGACACTCCCCATGGTGTCGTGATGCGTCCGGCCGCAGACCCCCGCCGCGCGCTACGCCCGACCGAAGGCTCCGACGACACCCAGCGCGCTTCTCGCTGACTGCTCTCGCTCTCCTGCCTCCCTCTTCCCGATGAAAACGAATCAAGCTCCCTGGGGGGTACTCCCGGACGTCCTCGCCACGAAAGAATCAATCATGGCGCGGGCGATGCTGATCGCCGGAGGGAGTGCGGGAAGGCCGTCGGCCTCGAACCAGCGCGCCTCGTCGACCTCCACTCCGTCGACGGCAATGTCGCCGCCGGTCCAGCGTGCATAGAAGCCGACCATGATCTGATGTGGAAAGGGCCAAGGTTGACTGCCGAAGTATTGCAAGTCACCCACGCGTAGACCGATTTCCTCGCGCACCTCTCGCACCAGCGTCTCTTCGAACGACTCCCCCGATTCGACGAATCCGGCCACGAGCGAGAAAAAAGGCATTCTCGGGCGATGCGCGAGCAGCAGGCGCCGGTCGTCATGCACGAGGACGATGATCGCGGGCGAGACCGGAGGGTAGACATGGAGTCCGCACGAGGCGCAGGTCTTCGCGCGGTCGCCCGGTTTGTCGATCGTCTCCCGCCCGCAGCGCCCGCAAAACACGTGGGTTCGCTCGAAGCGGAGGCACTGGGCGGCCAGCGAAACCATGCCGAACAGCTCTCGGCTGACGCTCATCAGCGCGGCCCGAAGAGAAACGAAGCGGGGGTCCGGCTCATTTCCTTGGGCCTCGGCCACGAAAACGGGCCGCTCTCCCAGTGTTCCGATGAACAGGGTGCGGATGGGCGACGGCTCGATCGCGTCGAGCGACTCGACGAGGACCGTCCCATCGTCGAGAAAAACATCGTCACCGCGGAAGGCGATCCACAAGGGGGCCAGGCCTGCGCGGGGCGGCGTCCCACTCGCCACGAAGGGTTCCACGGGCACACGTGATACGCCTGCGCGTGGGGCAGGTCAAAAGGCCGTGCACTATTGGGTAAGCGCAATCAAGAACGCGGCGCTTCCACCGGAGGGATCGGTTTGGGACGAGTCGAGGGTCCCCGTGTAAGAACCCGGCGCACCGGCGATCCGGTACGCATCGCCGCCGGCCATCGAGACGGTGCCGTTCGTGTTCTCGTCGAGGAGTGTAAATCCTTTGGACGGCGTGTATTGGTCCGGCGAGCCAAACGAGTTTCCGGTTGCTTCCAACAGAAGAACGTCGTTGGGCTGTGTCGTCGTGACGCTCCCCGCGCTGATCGGATTGGTGAGGGAGTTCGCCACCGCGAAAGCGTCGATGCGGGACGCGCCCGTGACCTCGACGGTCAGGATCGTGCCCTCGTCGCCATAGTCCGGGAACGTCTTGTTCATGCTGAACGTGTGCCCCTTTCCGCCGAGGCAAGCCACGCAGGCGTACATGGCGACGAACGAGCCCGCCTCCGTCGAGTAAGCGACCGTCGCTCCAACCTGGGAATACTTGTTCCCCATGTTGTCGGAGACGCTGTCCAATTGATGATAGGAGACGAAGAGAACGAACGTGCTGCCGCTTGCCTGTGTGTTCACCGGCGGCGTCGTCAGCGGACTGTGGCCGAGCCCGTCGACGTCGAACGCCATCGCATGGACGCCCAGCTGCGGTGAGCCTCCAGCTCCCGTTGTTCCGGTCGCTGTCCCAGTTGTTCCCGCACCGGAAGCGGTCGTTCCGCTGCCGGTTGTGGCTGTTCCTGTTCCCGTTCCTAGAGCGGTCGTGCCGGTTGTCGTTGTCTTGGTTCCCTTCGCAGCTGTTCCAGTTCCCGCAGCGGTGTCGGCCGTTGCTGTTCCCGTAGCGGCTGTTCCCGTTCCCGTAACGGTGTCGGCTGTTCCCGTTCCTCTTGCGTCCGTTCCGGTTCCCGTGCCGCCTGCCGCCTCAGTCCCAGCTTCCGTCCCACTCCCGAGCGTGCTCGGGCGGTTCATGCGGCCACAGCCGCCCGCCAAAGCGATCGGAAGCAGGAAACAGCCTGCCGTTACGCCCCTATGCCGATGGTGTCCCATGGGACTCCTCAAGATGCCCGCGACGCACGCCGCCTCGCTCGAACGACTCGACCCACGAAGAGGCCGAGCATGCCGGCGACGCCGAGCGCTGCCAAACCTCGGTTCGGCGGGGACGTAGAAGCTGCCGTGCAGCCGATGGAGGAGCAGCTCTGATAGACGGGACAAGTCAGGTTCACGCTTTTGGTCACGTTGCGAATATTGGAAAGTTCGGACTGGTCGGCCGAGGCCTGCAAAAAGAAGTCCTGGGTCATTGCGGCGTGCGCGACGTCGCTTCGGATTCGAGTGACGCGCACGTTCGGCCCCTGAAGACCTACGAAGAGCGCCGCGATGTCGGCGGTGCGAACATCGTCCGCGCTCTGATACGACTCCGCGTCGGCGCCCGCATCGGGGTCACCGATGGATAGATAGTCCTGCGTCGCGTCCGACGGCAGAAGCTGCGCGGCGCCGCCCGCTCCGATGCCGCCGTTGTTCGAGTACTGCCCGCCGCTGAGAATGACGCTCGTGATGAGCTGCTGGTTCAAGGTCAGCGAGCTCTCGATCTCCCAGCCCTTGCCGCCGAGCGCGGTCTCGTTCTGCGTACGGAGCGTCGTATAGTTGCTGGAACTGGCGCTCCAGTCCCAGACGAGGGCGCTGTCATCGATGTGAAAGAACGGAAAGTTCTGAGGCTCGTAGCGTCCGTCGCTGACCACCCAGATGGTGATGCCGACCGTGACGCCCGTGCCGATGGATGCCATTCGAAGTGGGAGCGAGAGGGAGGCGCCGGGCGTCGTGACGCGCACCGGGCGCATCGCCTGGACCCCCTGATTGGGAAGGAGCTTCATCGCAAGAAAATCGAAGCCCTCGGCGACGTACGCCGCAATCACAGGCTGCTCGTCGGCGGGGATCACGAACCCATTCTGGGCAAGCCAATTCTCCAGAGCGCCCGTGTCGGTCGAGTGCAATTGCACCGTGTCGTACGGCCCCACGTTCTCTTGTTTGGTCACCGTCACCGTCGAGTTGTCGCCACCCGCGAAGTCCGCAGCCCCCGCGTTACTGCTGGCTCCGAAGCCCGGACAGCTCGGCGGCGGCGGGCAATTCTGAGGGGGTGCCACGATCTTCGTGGCCGTCAGGGCGTCGATGGAATCGAAGAGGACGTCCGCGCTCAATCCCACGTCTACAGTCCCGCGAATGGGCAGCACCCATGCGAAGGACGATGGGTTTCCCGTGTACTCGAGCTGATCGTAGAGGGTGGACTGCGTCGGCGAAACAGCGAGCAGCATCCGCTCGTCGGTGACGTCTGAGGCGGTCTGGGTCGGCGGCTGCAGGCATCCGCCGCACGCGTTCGCGTCGCGCTCCCCGCTCACCGGCAGCGCAGACGCCAGCGAGAACCCAAGGACAACGGCTGATCGCTTCATTCCGCCCCTCCGCGTGAGACTCAATTCAAGTAAGCTCACGCGTAGCGTACGCGCGCAAGGCTGAGGGGGCTAGGAAAGCAGCACACGTACCCCGTCCGCGTCGAGCGCCCTTGCCGCGACATGCCCGCATCCCACATGCACACCCCTCCTCGGTCATGCTCGTTCGCGAGAGCGCTCCGAAGGCCCCGCGCGGGGCTCGCCATGGCGTTCACCGGGCTTGTTTTCCTCCTCGCGGGATGCCCCAATCCGAACACGTACACGACGCCGCGTACCCTTCACCCGCGCCAGGTGCAGTGGCAGCTGGCGCCCGAAGTCATCGGCGTGGACTACGCCGCCAGGTATGGCTCGACGGATGCCCGCGGGAACCTCGTCAAGACGAACGTGTCCAGCGTTTGGCCCATGCTCCCTACGTTTGGCGCACGCATCGGGGTGGCCGAGGGGCTCGAGATTGGGCTCCGCGCACCCAACCTGGAGCCGCTCGCCGGAGACGTGAAAATTCGTCTACTCAAGGGACGACTCGACGTCGCGCTCGACCCGGGTTTTCAGTTCTATTACGGCAGCGCCAACGGCAGCGGGTTCGCCGTCGTCTCTCTGCAGGCGCCCGTCTTTTTCGGGATCAATCTCTCGGAGGATGTGTCGCTCGTCGTGTCTCCGGGCCTGGTCTATGCCGACAACACGGCGAGCGTCGTCGTGGCGAGCGGCGTGACCGGGTCATCGACGGCAGAGGGATTCATGGCCCGGCTCGGCATGGGGTTCGATTTTCGCGTCGACCGGAAGCTCGCGATCCATCCCGAGGTCACGTTCGTGAGACAGTTCACGGGAAGCCAAGACCTGCTCCTTTGCGTCGGAGGCATCGGGTTCAACTTCGGCGCGCAGCCGGATTACTCCGATCTTGCCAGAGCTCCGAATCCGGTGGCGGCGCCTCGACCGCCCGCAAGCGTCGGCCGGCTGTCGGCGGACGCTAACGGGCCGGAGGGTCTGTGACAAACGCACGACTAGATTCGTGGGACTATCCCATGAGGCCCAGCTCGGCCCTCCCGCCCACTCCTAGGCGTGTTCGCGGAGCATCGCCCAAAGGTCCGTGACGCCGGGGTCGCGGCCTGCCTGCATCAGGAGCGTCGTCACCTGGCCGCGGTGGTGCGTTTGGTGGTTCACGAGATGCGCGACCGACCACCAGAGGGGATGGTCGTACGTCACGCCTCGGCGCTCGTAGTGGAGGGGCGCAGCGAGGCGCTCGGCGGTGAGGACGGATACCCAGGACTCGAATTCACCGTCCGTCTTCGCTCGCTCGCGCCGAAGCTCGTCGAAGTCGGAGTAGAGCTCCTGGTCGAGCGTGCGGATGCCGTTCGGTCCAAGCCAGTCGCCGTGCAGGCTCGCTCCGGTGAAGCGCCCCATCCACACGCTGTCGGCAAGGAGGAGGTGGTTGAGCGTGCCGTGGATCGACTTGAAGAACGCCGCCCGGTCGCGCTTTCGCTCCTCGTCGGTCAGCTCGGAAGCGACGGCGTATAGCTTTTCGTTCATCCAGCGGTTGTAGCGGGTGAGCGTGCGGCAGTACTCGGGCGTCATGGGGGCCTCCTTTGATGAGGACTGTCTCCTTACTAGGATGAGCAAGGTCACCACCAAGCTCCAGGTGACCTG
>JBAULD010000225.1:0-2125 GCA_049578005.1 Polyangiaceae bacterium | reverse complement strand
GGACAACCTCTTCGCCGCGCGATCGGAACAATTCGAAGCCCGCGTCCGTGAGCGCCTTCTTAATCCGTGCCGCGTTGTTGGGGGGTGAATCTGGCATTTGTTTGGGGGCAAGGAAGCCGCAGGCACCGGCGCCCAACGCAAAGCTTCTTCGGGCCGAGCGGATGCGTCAAGGGGCACGAGAGGCCATTATTGGTGGTTCGAGTCCGACATTGCCCGGCTTGTCCCGCGCGGCGCACCCCGAACCTTTCCGGAAAAAGGGTCCGCGGATTCCACCCGCTTTGTCGTCTGCGTCGTGCCCGTCGGATGCCCGCGAAAGACTTCGTGGCGGCAGCCCTCCCCTTAATGCCGCGCGATGTGGCAGAGTGCCGGTTCGCGCATGGCTAAGCCGAAAAATCTTCTGCCGGACTGCGGCCTCTTTCGCACCACCAGGCCTCTCCCGGAACACGAGACCGACGTCCCTGCAGGCATCTTGGTCTACTTCCACAACCATTCCGACTCGGGACTTCCTGTCGTCGTCGTACCGGAGCACAACGTGCACAACCGGTGGCACTTCCACGCCGCAGGAGTCCCGTTTCGAGGCCTTTCGTGGGCCGATAGCTTGGTGAAGCTCCCCGCCGAGGGCTTCTACATGCTTCGAAAGGCCGTCGGATTTCAGGGAGGCGAGTGGCCGAAGGGAGCGCTCGTTCAACTGGGGTACAACCGGACCGGCGATCCCATTCTCTTCATCGCTCAAGCGCGGGCTCAGCTCCAAGAAAACGATCTCTTCTTCAGCGAAAGCGGCATCGCCATCACGCGCGAGCAGCTCGTCACCCTGGAGCCGTTGAGCGTGTTCGTGGAGCCTGCGCCCGCGGGCGTGCACACGTCGGGTGTGCATTAGATTGAGCTTCGATCGAGCTGGGGGCCGCTTCTTCGCGTGCAAAGTGCGTGTCCCTGTTCTAGGTGTCCGCTCTCGCCGCATGGAGAAACGTGAAGAAGACACGACGCGCAGCCATTGGCCGTAGTTTCGTGGAAAGCTCGCAGGGGGCACTTGCGGGGGCGCTCCGCTTCCCGGGTCACAGCTGAATGAGCCACAAGACCGCATTGATCATCGGCGCCGGCCCGGCGGGACTCACCGCCGCCTACGAACTTCTTCGCCAAGGCGAGGTCTCACCCGTCGTGCTCGAAGAGAGCGGGGACGTTGGCGGTCTTGCCCGCACGGCCGTGTACAAGGGCAATCGGATGGACATCGGTGGCCACCGGTTCTTCTCCAAGTCCGACAGAGTGATGAATTGGTGGAAGGAAATTCTGCCCATTCAGGGTGCCCCGTCCAGAGACGACATCTTGCTAGGCCGCGACGTGCCGCTCTCGAACTTACCGGACGCACCGGACCCCGAAGTCACCGATCGGGTCATGCTGGCACGCCAGCGAGTCTCCCGCATTTTTTACCTTCGCAAGTTCTTCGACTATCCCATTAGCCTGAACGCCGGCACGATTCGGGGCCTCGGCCCCTCCCGAATGGCCCGGATCGGAGCCTCGTACGTGCGCGCGCGTGCGCATCCCATCAGACCGGAGAAATCGCTCGAGGACTTCATCGTCAACAGATTTGGCCGAACGCTGTACGCGACGTTTTTCGAGGACTACACGGCCAAGGTGTGGGGTGTGTCACCCTCCCAGATACCGGCGGATTGGGGAATTCAGCGCATCAAAGGGCTGTCGGTGACGGAGGTCCTCAAGCACGCGCTCCGCACTCTCCGCACCGCGGGCCGACCCTCGGACATGGCACAAAAGACCACGGAAACTAGCTTGATCGGGCGCTTCCTCTATCCCAAGCTCGGCCCTGGCCAGCTATGGGAAGAGGTCGCCGATCGTGTCCGGGGAAAAGGCGGAGAAATACGCTTCCACAGCCGTGTCGTGGGGCTCGAGACGGCGGACGACCGCGTTCGCGCGGCGATCGTCGAGGACACGAAGAACGGAGCGCGGACACGGATTGGAGCGGACCACTTCATTTCGACGATGCCCGTCCAAGACCTCGTCGCCGGAATGACGCCGCGCCCCCCGCCAGACGTGGCCGCGGCCGCCGCTGGTCTGCAATATCGAGATTTCATCACCGTAGGTCTCCTCTGTCGAAAGCTCGCGATACGCAACC
>JBAULD010000224.1:0-11702 GCA_049578005.1 Polyangiaceae bacterium | reverse complement strand
GTGCCTACGCGCCGGCCCGCCTCTGGGTCAGAGACCTCATCGACGCCGCGCGGGCGGAATCTCCTTGAGTTCTCGCGGATCTCCGGAGCGCTCCCTCGCGAAAGCGCGCCGTCGCACGACGATTTTGCGAAGCACCTTGGGCGCGCCGATCGATGAACGGAGGTGCCGAAGCGGCGGTGCGCCTCGCGCTCCCGCCAGTTGCGCTGCGGCGCCCGGAGTTGCCCATGAGAGCCATCGAGACGCGCACCGAGGACCCTGCTTCCGGTCTGTCGCTAGCCATCCCACCGGCCGCCTACCTCACCATCGAGGATGCGGCGACGCGCTTGTCGACGACCGCGAACGCTCTTCGCGCCAGGTGTCGCAGGCACTCGCGGCGTGAGGGACGCGACGTCGTCGCGCGCCTGGGCGCCGGCATCGTTGCCGTGAAGATCGGCTTCTCCTGGCGCGTGCGCTTCCCCAGCTAGCCGCGGCTTTCCATCGCATGGCGTTGCGCTATGATGCGCACTGCTTCGCGTGCAAGGCCGCCCAGAGGTTCAACATGGGCGCAAAGAATGTCACGGGCGTACGCCGCGTGACGAGGGGCGGAAAGTCCCGACTGGTCATTGATTTTCGATACACGAACGCTGACGGCCGACGAGCGCGCTGCAAGCGCGACGCCGCCGTTCAGACCTTGGCGGCTGCATACGCCGAGGCGCGGCGCTTGATGGCTCTCGCCGCGGAGACCGGCTCGCTCGAGCAGGTCCCCGTCGCGAGCGCATCTCCGGCCGCCAAGACCATCTCGTTCGAGCAGTTCGTCGTCGGCCCATTCGAGGCTTTGTTCATGCCCTCGTACCGGCCCGCGACGACGGTCCGCTACCGCGCTCTGCTCAGGCAGTCGATCATGGCGAGGTTCCGCGGACTGCAGCTCGACGAGATCACGGTGGGCCACATCCGCGAGTACGGCGCCGATATCCAGCGGCGCGGCTACCAGACCAAGCCGTACATCGCCTACCTCCGGACGATCCTACGGGCAGCCGTGGACAGCGGGCACCTGGACAAGTTGCCCGACTTCCCGCCGGGGCTCATGCGCTCGAGTCATAAGCTGCCCGACGCGCCTGGCGCCGCCGAAGTGAAACAAATGCTCGGGGCGCCGAGCTGGCTCGGCCTCGCCATCGCCCTGGCGGCGCTCGGCGGGCTGCGTATGGGCGAAGTCCGGGCTCTCGAAGTGCGGGATGTCGACCTCGACGGGCAACGCATCCTCGTACGGCGCGCACTCAGCGAGGACGTCTCGCTGACCACGAAGAGCGGTCGCGAGCGAGTCGTACCGCTCGTCCCCGAGCTCGAGGCGCGCCTGCGGGAAGCGACGAAGGACAAGCTGCCACAGGCGCGGGTCGTGGTCTGGCCCGATGGCACGACGCCGCGCCGCCAGGAGGTGCTCTACCGCTTCTGGAAGTTTCTGAAGCAGCAGGGCATTCGGCGCTGGTCCTTCCACTCGCTGCGCCACGCCTTCATCAGCGAGCTGATTCGGCGAGGGGCCGTTCGGCTCCTGGCCGGTCACTCGACGCTCGAGATGACCCAAAGGTACGCGCACGCCACGGCGGCCGACCTCCGGTCCGCCATGGACCGACTGGCGGAGGCGAAGTAGCTGGGACACTGGTGGGACACGAACCCGCCGTCCGCCAACGTTTGCACTGTTTTTCCGGCAAATCGTACTGATTTGTCGGGGCGAGAGGATTTGAACCCCTACAAGCTACCATTTCTAACCAGGCGATGTCGCTCGCGTTTCCATCGTAGGGGTTCGATTCCACACCGAAATCAGGGCATATCCGAGTCTCCGTCCGTCTCCACCAGTCTCCTGGAATCGACCTGAGTCGTGGAGAGATTTTGGAGACGCGCACTGCTGACGCAGTTCCTCGAAGTCGTGTTCTTGCGTCCTCGATCGCGGCTCGAAGCGCCTGCTCGACGACCGCATCGAGCCTGCCCTCGGGGCCACCAGCATGCAAGAAGCTCTTTCCCGGCTCCAACGCCCGCTCGCATTCAGGGAGTGCGGGCGCAGCGGAAGCCGTCCTCGTCGAAACCGCTCGGCGCATCGTCAACGTTGCGTCTCGGGGGGATTATGTCCAACGCGCCTCTTTCGAAGCTGCCGCCCCGGATCACCTGGGAGACAACGTCTGTCGTAACGGCACAATCTACGCAAGGCTCGACGTACGCGTTCCCGCGTACGCCCCCGTCCGCGAATGCTGCGCGGTCGTACCACGAATCCAGGTTCCATTCCCATAGCTCGCCAGCCAGATCGAGCTGACCCCACAGCCCAGATCCCAGCGTCGCGGTGCCTACCGGCGCGATGCTCGCGAAGTTGGTGCCTGACGCGTAAATTGCGTATTGGTTGGTCGTTCCCGGATCTGTCGAGCCCCACGGAAACTCCCGTTGCTGGCTCCCGCCCGCCGCTGCGTACTCCCACTCCGCTTCGCTCGGGAGAAATCCGCCGTCCCAGATACAGAACGCGAAAGCCTCGTACCAGCTCACGCAATTGATCGGCAGGTTCTCTTGGGTGCCTGCCGTGTTGGTCCATGTCGCATATGGGCCGCACGCTAGGCTGCCGTCCGTCGGCGCGATGTGGACGTCGTCGGTCGCCACCCAGCCAGGCTCGTAGCCTCCCACCGTTGCGTTCAGACCCTTGCCCCCGTTCAAGTGAAGGTGCTTGCCAGAGCCCGGTGCCGGCAACCAGCCTGAGCCACCGTCGGTCGGAAAGACGGCGTTCACGAACTGACGGAACCGACCCACCGTCACCAGGTACTTGTCCAGGCGAAAGCTACTTACCGTCGCGGGATCGGCGAGCCCCGTTGCTCCGCCGTCAGCGGGGAGGCTGGGGTTGCCGAACGCATCGAGGTCGTACGTCCGATAGTAGGTTCCCCCCGTCACCTCCAGACTGGTGCAGCAGGTTTCACGCCCTGACCCGCAGTCGCTCAGGCCAGGCCCGCCGCCCTGGCAGCTCTTCCCCGTGGTCGAGGTGCCATTGCACGCACCGTCGTCGCATCGACTCGTGCTCGCTTCGGGGATGCCGCCGCCCGAGCCGCCCTCGCTGCCCGATCCCGAGATAACGGGCGAGGAATCAGGCGGCCCGAGAATGGGCTCTTCGTTGATTTCGCCGCCGCAAGCAACGAGCCAGACAGCCGCCACACCCCACAGCGAAACGCGCTTCATAAAGCTAAGGTGACAGGACCGCGCGCGCACGGCCCACCAATCGCCGCGGTCTCTCGCCTTCAGTACGCCTCGACCTCCAGCCCGAGGGCACTGCCGACCAGCACGCCTCCCCATGTGGCCACTTGGCGGCCGGCGAATCCGATGGCGACCGTGGCCCCGGCCGTCCCCACCAAGAGCTGCACGCCCGCGCGCACGTTCGGAGTGCCGAGTGACCGGTTGACGCTCGCGTCGACGAACGGCAGCGACGTCCACCCGTCGCCGCCGGCGCTCACGAAGGGCGCAACGGCCTTGCCGCGGGTTTGAATGTGCGCGGCGGCGGCGCCCAGGCCGATGGTCGCGTCCCAGAGCGAATCGGCGGCGAGAAGGCTCCACTCGACCGCGCCCCCGACGAGCCACTCGCTGACACTGGCCTGCCCTTCCGCAGAACTTAGGGTCGGCTGCGCGGCGGGCACCGCGACGAGTCCTCGAACGACGAGCCGGCCGGCGGGTAGCCACCGCACCATCAGCGCGAGATTCAAGGCGGGTGGAACACCGCCAGGGCTGAATAGGGCAAGGCCACCCGCGCCGAGACCGAACCGCATGCGCTTGGTGGGGGCCGGGGCGGGCCACTCCGCATTGACGTCCGGCGGGGCAGCGGCTGGCAGGGCCGGGGGAGCAGGACTGGGAAGGTCGGCCGGAAGCAGACGCGCTCGCACGATCTCGGCCGCGCGAACGGCGGCGACGGCGGCGTCATCGCCGGGATGCCCGCCCAACACCTCGGGCTCGCCGACCCGACCACCGCTTGGATCGACCCGCCAGACCCGAATGCCGGAGTCTGGCTCAACCCCAATCAACGCGCCGACCACAGCCCGGTCCGCGGCGGCGGGTGCGTCCGAGGCCGACGCCTCGACTTCGACCACGACCAGCCCAGAGGATCGCAGCTCCGCGACGACCCTCCGCACGACCGGGTCGTCGTGCGACCCCTCGACGAGCACACGCGACGAATCGGAGGCCTGCGCCGCCGGGCCAAGCAGCGGCAAGCCGAACGCCACACTCCAAGCCAGCCGGCGCAGACGGCCACGAGCCTTCACAGGCCTCCGATGCTCCGCGCGAAGTCCGCGTGCGGTCCGTTCGGGAAGTCGCGAAGATAGCGCCTCGCCGCCTCCCGAGCTCGGGTGTGATCGCCACTTCGCTCGAGCGTCTCGATGACACGGCCGGAAGCCTCACGCGCAAGCGGGCCCGTCGGCCGTTCGCGCAGGTACGCGCCGAACCAGCGCAGCGCCTCGTCGTACGCCGAGGCGTCGAACGCGATTCGGCCGAGATCAAACGCCGCGATGCTCGCCCGCTCGTCGTCGGGGAACCGCTCGCGCAAGCGCCTCAAGATGATCGCGGCGGTGTCCGCCCGACCGGCGAAGCGCGCTGCATCCCCGAGGCCCATTAGTGAGGCCACGTCGGCCCGGTTGCATACGGCGGACAGGCCTTCGGCTTGCGCCTCGTCGACCGCCTCGCTGTTGCGGCCGCTCGCCACGAGTCGCTGCCACTTCGAGGGGAGGCGCGCGTCCATCGTCCCGGCGGAGGTCTGGGCAGGCGCGGGCGAAGAAGCATCGCTCTCGGTGGATGCGGAAGACGGCGCAGGATATGGGGTCCCCTGATCGCCCGCGGCGCTGGCCCCGACTGCCGGCGTCGATCCGATCTCCGTGGGCACGGGGGTCGAAGCGAGTCGCCCCGCCCTGCAGACGGCCCGGAAGGTCTCCCCTGCGGCCACGACGCGCTCACGGGGGAGCGCGCATCCCCGGACGGCCACCTCGCCCTGCTTCAGCGAGAGGGTGAAGACATCACGCGTGGGATCCCAGCCTACCTCGAACGCTGTCCCGACCACTCGGACGTCGAACGGGCCCGCTTTAATGTCCCAGTGCGTCTCCTGCCGGTGCACGACGCGCACCTGCGCCGCGCCTCGTTCGACCACGACACGCGCGCCGTGCGCCGTGACCTCGGCGACGCGCGCACGCGCATCCGCGTCCAGCACAATGACTGATCCGTCGGAGAAGCGCAGGGGAAGAGCCGCCTGCGGGGGCGCCGCGATCCACTCGCCCACGGCTCCCGGCGTCGGGGCCGTGCTCGGGCTCGCGATCTCCCCTTCGCTCGGCCCGACGTCAAAGGCGAGCGGTTTCCCCGCCAACGGCCAAAGCAAGATTCCGAGAACGACGACCGTCGCCGCAGCCAGCAGGAGGGCCCACCGCCGCCAACTCGATGCGCGTGGCACGACGGGACGTTCGTGGTCAAACGCGAGCAGCCGCTCCCGCGCAGCCGCCGCCGCCCCGGGATTAGCGCGAAGCCACGCGTCTTGCGCGCGCGCGATGTGCCGACCCAAGGCCTGGAAGCTCTTCACACGCGTCACCATCGCGTTCCTCTCCGGTTCCACGTTCGCAGAGCTGGCTCGCGCGCGGCGAGCGCCGAGAAGCGACGCTCCGCCCGAGCCAAACGACGCTTGACCGTATTCAGCGACACGCCGCAAGCCGCCGCGACGTCTCTCAGCTCGAGCCCCTCGACATACCGCAGCGCGAAGGCAATCCGGTCGTCTGCGCCAAGCCGATCCAGCACCACGTACGTCGCGCGAAGCGCCTCGCGCCCTTCGTCGTCGGAGGCCACACCCTCGACGTCGGGCAGCTCTTCGGGAGCCGAGAAGCGCAGCCAACGGCTGCGGGTGCGACGGCGGATGCACTCTCGGGCCGTGAAGACGGCGATGCCCGTAAGCCAGGCCTTGAGCGCCTCGGGGGCCTCGAGCGTGTCGATCGCGCTGAGTGAGCGCACGAACACGTCGTGGAGCAAGTCGGCGAGCTCGGCGTCCTGACCCAGAACGCGGACGAGGATGCGCTCGACGTGGCCTACGTAGCGGTCGAAGAGCTCGACCTTCGCCGCCGGGTGACCCTCGCGAAGCGCGCGCACGAGAGCTCCGTCGTCGGACCGCGCAAGCAGCGAGGCGGGCTGAGACATCGGAATGCTAATGGGCTACGGACACTGAAAGAGCTGGCGGCAGGGAGCGCTCACATTAACGTAGGTGAATCTGGGCCCTCGCGACGGCCCACATTTCGACGGTCAACTGCTTTCACGGGCAGACACCTCGCTCGAAAGGCGAAGTAAAGCCCGGAGCGGCTTGGCCGCTCTGTCGAGGAGAGGCGCGGCGTTGCCGACTGGCTGTACACCGGGACGATGAGTCGAGCGAGCACGCGTGGGGTTCGAACCCGCAACGACGCGGCTCAGCAGCTGTGGCGTGCGAAATTCATGCTGACGGACGGCAAGCGCGGGCGATGCATGCGGATTCAGGCCAATGAGGACCCGCCCAACGCGCTGAAGGGCATCGCCGGCGCGAAGGCGTACTGCCGTGGGCTTCACGCCGGCGAGAGGGCCGAGACAAGCGAGGTAGTGAGTCCGTGACCGCGGAGCGGTTCCGTCGCCTCTCGTGGGCTTGGCTCACGTACAAGCCGCGACGCGCGATCAGGATCCGCACGCAAGACGTCCTTGCCGAGCTTGCCCGGCGGCAAAGGCTGGACGGCGGCAAGGCTGGGTTAGAGGCCGAAACCGATGCGCGGCTCATGAACGACGAAGAACGAAAAGCGCCAGGCCCGCCGTGCCCCGTGTGCAAAGAGACGAACCCGCGTCCCGTCATGTACGGCATGCCACCTCCCGAGATGGGCGAGGCCGCTGCGCGCGGCGAAATCGCCCTGGGCGGATGCGTCGTGGGCAGGCCAGGCGGCTATCCGCAGTGGGAGTGCCGAAAATGCGGGCGCAGGTACGGATTGAAACGATTTCGACGGGCGCCCAAGTGACGAGGTGAGGCTGACCTATGAACGCCTCTCCGCAAGCGAAGGTATCAACGTGCCGAGCACAACGCCCACGATCGCCAGGGCGACACGATAGGCCCACCCGCGCCGCTTCGGTTCCGGGTACCGCTCCCGAACAAGGCGTTCGGCTGCCTGCTCCGGGGTCAACTGTCGGGCAGCGACTTCCTCGAAGACGAACATGTTCATGTCACACCGCGCCTTTGGCTATCAGCCGCTTGGAGAAGCCTAGTGTCACTTGACGAAAGCGTCCATCCCAGCATTGCGACGTAGGGGGCGAGATGGTCCGTAAGTTCGCGCCATTCCAGATCAAAGTGGTATCTGCTCGGGCTATCGATAGAGACAGCTCCGACGATCATCTTCCGGTACAGGACTGGGATCACCAGGATGCTCGAGTACGGTTTGCCCACGGCAGTCTCTGGCGAGTCCCGCTGAACGTCTCCGGTGAATTGCACCTGTCCGGTAGCAATCACGGACCAAGCCAGCATGCCGTCTTTTCGGTACCTAGCGAGCGGCGTTCGATGCTCCCGGTCGCGAGCGATGACGACGAGATCGTCGCCCTCAGCGATCAGAAGATTGGCGAAGATCGTTGGGCTCCCAGAATCGCGGCGATGATCCCGAACATATTGCGCGATGTAGACAAGCACGTCGGAACGAAATCGCTCCACTTCCGCCGCAGTGAGATCTTCTCGACGTTGGAGGTCCGCGACAACTCGGTAGAGCGTTGCGGATCGTTCAGCCGAGTTGCGCTCAAAGACTTTGACGTTTGGACGTTGTCCGTCTTTCCAGGACCGAATGAACCAGAAGAACAGAAACCCTCCCAGCGATAGGAACCCTGTCTTCACGCTGGCCTTGAAAACTGGGATACCGATTGCCGCGAGTTGCAGCGAAATCATGATAAGGCGGAACCAGAAGTAACCCGATTTCAGCTCACACCAAACGCGGTACCAAACTACAATGACACTCTTTTGGGCTTGCTGCGCAGGGCCTGGGGCCTTTGATGTTCGGCTCGCGGACGAAGGCGGAACCCGTTCGATGGGTCCACCCGACCGAACCCTTTCCCCGCTTCCATCCTGAGCCACGTTCCGCCGGAATATCTCCCCCACCTCAGCGAACCGTCAAGGAAATGTCGTTTCGTGCGTAAATGATTGGGCCCCCAAACGCAACGGCAAGCAAGTGAGGCAAACATGAGCACCAAGGGGAATGCATCGAACGGCGCCGGCACTCTCGAGCGACGCGGCGCCCTCTGGTGGTTGCAGATTCTTCGCCCCCTCGAGCCGGGGAAGACCAAGCGCCGCCGCGGTCGCATTCCGATCGAGGGCTCGGAAAAGATGACCGAGGCGCAAGCGCGGCGCGCCAGCGTAGCGATCGCGCGTGACTTTCGAGCCGGCAAGATCGTCTTTGGTGACAAGCCTCGCAAGGGCGCACTCCCCTCCCCCGTCATGACCGTGCTTGGCGAGGCGTGGACAAGTGGAGCGCTCTACGAGAAGCACGGGGGGGTCAATTGGCTGCGAGTGAAGACCACAGCCGACATCGACACGTGGACGATGGCCAAGCACGTCTACCCGATCAAGACGCGCGGACCCGCCGGCCCTGACTTTGGTGATCTGCAAGTGAGCGACGTGACCTCGGACGACATCGCGGCCGTGATGGGCGCGCACGGCAAGGAGCTCGCGGCCCAAACGCGGATGCACACGAACGTCGAACCGCTTCGCTTCCACGACTTGCGGTCGACCTTTTGCACCTGGGCGCGGCGGGCCGGCAAGTCGGACGCGTGGCGACATGATCTCGCGGTACGACCGCGGGGCGACCACGCTGGACGATCTCTCTTACGCGCCCTTCCCGGACATCTCGAGCGCTCTTCCTGAGCTCGCCCCGGCGACGACGCCAGCGGGCGACGCGAACTGCGCGAGGGGACACCCCCTCCTGAGTCGCCGACGGCCAGCCGCTGCTCGACCTGCGCGCGCTCGAGGCGCTCGGAGCCGTGATCCCCGCCGATGTCCCGGGCGAGCGGTGAGCCCGCGCTCCGCGACGGAGGCGCCGAGTTTATGGCCTCGCTCGCCGGCTAGGATGAGGAGCGTTAGACTTGCGAGCGATGCAGCCGCTCAAAGCCCGCGTCTTCAACGGCCGGCTCGTGCTCGACGAGCCCACCGACTTGCCCGAGGGCGAGGTCGTGTACTTGCAGCCCGTCGATGCCGACGACATGAGCGATGAGGAGCGCGAAGCGCTGCACGACTCGATCCGTGAGAGCCTCGAGCAGATGAACAACGGGCAGCTCATCGATGCCGACGAAGCGCTCGCTCGTCTCCGCGCGCACCGATGAAGGTCCGGCTTGCCCCGAGGGCACTCTCGGAGGCAGAGCGGTTGAAAACGTGGTGGCTGAAGAACCGACCTCTCGCGCCGGAGCTTTTCGACGAGGAGATCGCCGCAGCCATCGAACGCATCGGGGCCGCACCCGGGCTCGGTGCAATCTACCCGTCGGGTTTCGGCCGGACGCTGCGTCGGGTGCTCATGCCGAGGACGCAGAATCACGTCTACTACGTCGTCCGCGCGGACGAGGTCGTGGTGCTCTCGGTCGGGGGCGCTCCTCGAGCGAAGGGCCCGAAGCTGTAGGAACCCCGAGGGCCCGCGGGCTCAAGATCCCCCCGAGCTGAGTTGGGACGCGGCTGGAGCCTTCGGCCTCAACTGGCCAAGGGTCCTCGTAGACGAGGATCGGGAATTCACCTCGTAGGCGTCCGTCTGGAACGGTCGAGCGCGCGTTCACGGCAAGCGCTGGAAGTCCTCCGGGGTCGGACCGGCGTCCGGAAGCCCTGGGCCTTCGGGGAACCTCAAACCGCGGTTGCACTCATCGAGAAGAAACGTCGTCGTTTTGGAAACGGGAGACCCAGGAGTGTCCTGCGTGAACACAACGAGGCTCTGCGACAAGGATTGCGGGTCTGACGGCACCTGGACCGTTCCATGAAGCGAGCCGGTGGTCTGGCGAGTCACGTTGCCCGCTTCGTCCTCGACGAGGCCATACCAAGTGCCGTCTCCGAGGAACTCGACACCAATCGAGTTCGTGCCTCCCAACTGCCCCGAACACCACGCCCAACGACCTGTGAGCCTCGCCATGAAATCGGGAGCGCTCGTCTCCGTGTGCGGCGGTCCGAAACCCGGACCGCACACGTTGGCGCGAAATGTCCAAGGCAGAGGGCGAGAGAATTCCTCAAAACCATTTTGGGCGACGACCCGGAGCTTCGCGGGCAAGTCGTAGAGCACTACCTGCTCAATTAGGACGCTGCCATTTGCTGCGGTCATGCGCACTTGAAATGTACCAGGGCCAAGCGACGCCGACGCGTCGATTACTTCGAATGTCCCGGTATCCGCGGCGGACGAGCCGCGCTCCAAACTGTACGTATAGGGCATGGAAGCTGCGGGGTCGGAATTGTCCGTCGTCAGCAAGAAGAATCTCCCGTCGCCGGTGAATTCGACCCCGTCAATTCCGATTGCCGGGTCGATTGCATTCAAAAAACTGCCCGATACTGCGAACCCCCCAAAGGTGCAGGCCCGCCACGATCCTGTCAGCGCATTGGCCACGTCTGAAGTGGAGCCGAACGCGTGCATCGGGCCATCCGCCGCTGAGCAAGAGTCCGGCTCGCCTTCGTAATAGCCTGATCCATTATCGTACGGCCCAGTGTACGCGCAACTTGCGGGGACCGACGCGGCGTCGCGCTCCCCTGCGGCAAGGGCAGTCGCGGCCAACGTGCTTCCTCCAAGATCGACCACTGTCCTTCCGCTACAGCCAGCGAACACGACCAACACCACGCCGCCGACGGCGCCGCCATCGATCCATTTTGTCATGGGTGCCTCCTTTCATCGTTTGGTCGCGACGCCAAATTCTCGTCACGGAATCGATGACAGGCTCGCGTCGAGTGCCGGTAGGAACAGACTATTGGGCGACGCGGCCTGAAAGCGCGAGGCACGCGCCCTGGCTTCGTCGTACCGTGCATCGAGGACCAAGGCCTGGATCGCGATCGCCTCGCGCTCCTCACCAAGCGCGGGATGGGGGAACCGCCGCGCGTGGTCTTCCGTCAGGACGAACGCTCGCGCGCCGTCGTTTTGCGCGAGGGCCACGCGCGCGCGGTCGAGCAGCTTGCGTTCCTCGGAGAGCGAAGACGAGGCAGACGGTGCTGAAGCGGTGCGCGGCGGTAATGGGTGCGGCCGCGGCACGATCTCGGGGACGTGGCTTGCCGCCGGAACCGGGGCTTCCGGCACGGCGCGCGGAGGTTCGATTGCTGCCGGTGTTGGGCGATCTACGTAAACGACCCGATCCCGCGGCGCCCTCATCAAAGCAGCATGCATTCCGGCGCCGACGAGCGCTCCTGCAACGAACGCCGACACGGCGACGGTCCGCCCATGCGAAGCAAGCCAACGAGCGGCGAACCTGCCCGAACCATTCGTTGGCCCACCGCTAGGTGCCTGCGGTCCGCCCGCAACCAACGACGCCTCCAAACGCGACCAAACGCGGTCGAGTGATTCTTCGGGCGATGTCGCCTTACGCTCCGCCTCCAGAACCGATTCGAGCTCCGGCGGGAGTCGATCGGGGCGCGCGTCACTCATCGCGCTCCCCACCGTGGCCGCAGTCTTTTCACTGCTGCGGCGAACTCTGTCCGGGCCACGCGTAGCCTCGAATACGCGGTATTCAGTGGAATCCCGAGGGAC
>JBAULD010000223.1:0-1688 GCA_049578005.1 Polyangiaceae bacterium | reverse complement strand
CTGTGGAGCTACTCGTGCTCCTCGGGGGCGCCAAGATCCTTGCGACCGCTCTTACGGTCGGCTCAGGCGGGAGCGCCGGCGACTTCGGTCCTTCGCTGGTGATCGGAGGCATATTCGGGGGTGCGTTCGGCCGCGCCGCGCAACTGTTGCTCCATGACCCACGCATCGAGCCGGGTGCGTTTGCTCTGGTTGGGATGGGAACCTTCTACGGGGGATTGGCCCATGTCCCAATCGCGTCGTTGGTCATGGTCTGCGAGCTGGCGGGAAGTTACGATCTCTTGGTTCCGTTGATGCTCGCCAACGGCGTCAGCTTCATCGCGATGCGCAACCGCACGCTTTACCACGCGCAACGAAGCACGCGCAGGGAGTCGCCCGCGCACCGCGACGAACTGATTCTAGACGTGCTCCGCGACGTTCGCGTAGGTGACATCGTAGTCAAAAATCGCCCATACGCGCTGTTTCATGAGAATACGCCCGCCTCGGAGGTCATTCGACGAGTCGCCGACGCAGAATGGCAGGACGCATTCCCTGTCGTGTCTCCCGACGGAAAGGTGGTGGGCGTTGTCACGCCTGCAATCCTTCGAACCGTTGCCCAAGAGCCCAGCGTCGCGAGTCTCACGATCGCCCACGACATGATGGTTCCGCCGGCTATCGTCCAGGATAGCGCCGACGTGAGCAGCGCGCTGAAATTACTGCTCGTGCACGGCGCACGAGAGGTTATCGTCGTCGACGATCGAGGAGAGATCGTGGGCTTCCTCGACGAGAATGAAATCACGCGGCTCTATCTCGCTTCAATCCACGCGCCGACGCTCGACGGAAGGCCCACGGAGTTGCCGCCGAGAAGAGGCGGTCGCGGCACCAGCGATGACTCTTGATGAGCTGCCCCGGCGGAATCCCGCGCGTTTCGCTCCGCGCTCAAGGCGAGCGCCCTAGCTGCCGAGCTACGACCGCACGCAAGTCTTCTATTTGGAATGGCTTGTCGAGGAGTACGGCCTCAAGCGTGCGAGCGCGCCTACGCGTTGCCTCGTCGCCAAATGCTGTCATCAGGACGATAGGCAAACGGCAGTGGACGGCACGGAGCTGCTCGAGGATCTGCATACCCGAGCAGATCGGCATTCTGATGTCGGTGACGAGCAGGTCGACGAGCTCTGCTCCGTCCTCGTGCATGTACTCGCGCGCCATTGTCACGAGGAGTCTCCCGCCATCAGGCACTTCGGAAACGGCGTAACCGTCCTTCTGCAGCGTCTCGACGACGACGCGTCGCATCTCGTTGTCGTCCTCCGCCACGAGAACACGTGGGCAACTCGGTGCGTGAAACGAGAGGCCGGCCCGTCGCGAACTACTTTCGTGATCCATGGTAATCGCTAATTCTGAGTTTTAGCAAGGCCCGCGCCCGATAGAAGGATCGGCGCAGTCCGCAAAGCAAGGCGGGAGCGCCGTCCCCCGTGACCTGCGAGAGGTCCGACGCCGAGTCCTTTCGACCCAATCGCGTCCGAAACGACTCGATTCGGGGTCGGTGTCTCCAATACCCGCGAGATTCCTTCGCGCACTTCCTCCGCTTTCCGCGGTTCAGCGCTGCGGGGATGTCGTCCTCCTTGGGAGGGTCATTCGGGCCTTTTCGGCGTCTCGACTTCGAGACGGTCGAGCATTCGATAAAGGCGCTTGCGGTCGATGCCCAAGATGCGCGC
>JBAULD010000222.1:0-8652 GCA_049578005.1 Polyangiaceae bacterium | reverse complement strand
TGATTGGTGATTGGTGATTGGTGATTGGTGATTGGTGATTGGTGATTGGGTTGGATTGAGATTCGTTTAGGCTCGATTTGATTTGGCTTTGATTGGGGCTCTGCCTCTTAAGCGGGGTTAATCGTGGTCTGCGCCATGGTCTTTGGCGTGTATCGCGCGGAGTGTCCGGTTCTCGGCCTCCGACGCCTCGAGCTTCGCGAGGAGGGGCGCGACGCTCTCTCGCACTTCGTCCTCCGTGAATCGCGGCGTGATGTGTTGGGGGCAGTTCCAGTCGAACCCCTCGACGCGAAGGACAAACGCCCGCTCGATACGCGCCGCGCCTGCGGCCGCTGCGAGTGTGGCGAAGAGGTCAGGCGCAGAGGCCGCCGTGACCACCGCCGCCCGAGCGAGCACCTTGAGACGCGCGCGGTTCGGGTAGTCGACGAAGATGAGCGCGACGCGATCGTCGCCTCCGACGTTGCCGAGGGAGATGTACTGCTTGTTGCCGCGGTAGTCGGCGAAGCCGATCGTGTGCGGATCGATCACCTTGACGAAGCCTTTTGGGCCCCCGCGGTGCTGGATGTACGGCCAGCCCGTCTCGCCGACACTGGCCATGTAGAACGAGTCGCGGTTGGCGAGGAACTCTTCCTCGACGTCGCCGAGCCCATCGGGCGCCTGGGCGCCGTCGGCGCGGGCGTACGCGCGGCGGCTTCCCATGCGTTCTTGCTCGGCCTTCACACGCGGAGTGAAGGCGATGGTGGCGAATCGGCTCATCGTGCTCTCTCAACGCGGGCGGTGAGTCACCGCCGGGAAGTCGATCTCGGTTTTGGCGATCTCGTTCAGATAGTTGGTGAACGTCGTGAGCGCGACGTTCGCCACGACATCGAGGATCTCGGCGTCGCCGATGCCCGCGCGGCGCACCGCCGCCACGTCCGCCTCGCTCACCCGGCCGCGCTTCTCGGTGATCGCCTTCGCGAATGCGAGCGTGGCGGCAAGCCGCGCATCGTCCGCCTTGGCCTCGCGCGCCTTGTCGACGTCGCCCTCGTTGAGGCCCGCGCCCTTGCCAAGGAGGCTGTGGGCCGAGAGGCAGTAGTCGCACGCATCGATCTCGGACACGGTCAGCGCGATCGCTTCGCGCGTCTTGGCGTCGAGGTGACCCTTCGACGTCGCGCCGAACATCGAAACGAGCGCCTCGAGCACCGAAGTGGACTGCGCCGCCACGCGGAACAGGTTCGGCGTCACGCCCAGCCCTTTTTGGACTCCGTCGAGCAGAGTCTTGACGGTGCCGGTCGCGGCGCTGGGGTCGACGGCGGCAATGCGGCTCATGGTGTTCTCCTCTTCTTCGCTCTCGGGGCTCTCGCCGTTCGAGCGGGTTCTCTCGTCCGGGCGGTCTTGCCCGACGCCCACGAAGATGCGGCCCCTCGCGCGCCGTGAGAATGGACGACATTCGCAAGTCATGGTTGCGTGATACGCAAAGCTCGTGGACCGCATCGAATGCATGGAAGCCTTCGTCGCGGCGGTCGATCACGGGAGCCTCTCCCGTGCCGCCCGCGCGCGCGGGCGATCGATCGCGACGGTCTCGCGCGCGATCAGCTCTATCGAGGCGCGCCTCGGCACCACGCTGCTCCTCCGCACGACCCGCATGCTGAAGCTCACCGACGCGGGCGAACGTTATCTCGCGGTCTGCCGCAGGGTGCTCACGGACCTCGCCGATGGCGAGCAGCGCGCGGGGAGCATCGGCGAGGCGCCCCAAGGCGTCCTGACTGTCACCGCCCCCGTCATGTTCGGGACCCTCCACGTGCGCCGGATCGTCGACTCGTACCTCGCGACCCACTCGGGCGTCCGGGTCCGCCTTCTCTTGCTCGACCGCCTCGTCCACCTCCTCGACGAGGGGATCGACGCAGCCGTTCGCATCGCGCACCTGCCCGACTCGGCGCTCGTCGCCACCCATGTCGGCGCGACCCGTCGCGTCGTCTGCGCGAGCCCGGCCTATCTCGCACGCCACGGCCGGCCGCGCGAGCCGCGAGCTCTCGCCGAGCACCGCTGCATCAGCTTCACGGCGCTCACCCCGAGCGAGACTTGGAACTTTGGACCAGGGCCCGACGGCGGCCGCGCCAAGCAGGTGAGGGTCGAGCCCATCCTGAGCGTCAACACCGCGGAGGCCGCCATCGCCTCGGCGCTCGACGGCCAAGGTGTGACGTGCGCTCTCTCGTACCAGGTCGCTGCGCCGCTTCGAGCCGGAGCTCTCACGGCGCTCCTCACGGCGTACGAGCCTGACCCGCTGCCCGTGCACCTGGTGTCTGCGATGCGCGCCGCGACCTCGGCGAAGGTGAGCGCGTTCCTGGCCCTCGCCACGCCCGCGCTCCGCGCTGCGCTCGGGAATTAGGAGCGCCCGCGGAAGCCTCGCTGAACGCGACTCACCCGGCAACGGGCGGGGGAAAGACGCGCGACAAGTCGAGCTCGATGGCGTCGAACGGCTGGATGCGCGCGCGGGCCGAGGCGTCGAACGCTCCCGCGTCGACCCAACGCTTCGACTGCGGGTCGAGGCGGAGCGTCTCGAGCGTGCCCGCCGAGGGATCGGCGAGCCAGTAGTGCGTGACGCCGTGTCTCGCGTAGAGCTCGCGCTTCGTCACGCGGTCATGGCCGGCGTTACTGGTGGAGATGATCTCGCAAATCCAGTCGGGCACGACGTCAATGGGCCGCACGTCCCACGGGTTCGCGAGGCGCTCGCGACGCCATCCCGCGAGGTCCGGCCTCACGATGTCGTGCGGAGACAGTCGAACGTCGACCCCGAGGAAGACCCACCAGCCCCCGGGACCGCCCGAGCCGGCGTCGTCGTCGAACGCTCCGCCGATGAATCGCCGGAGCTTGCCTTGCACGCTGGAGTGTCGTGGCAGCGGGGCCGGGGGGGTGACCAGCACGCCGCGGAGGATCTCGCTCGTGACGCCTTCCGGCAGGGTGCGAAGATCTTCCCAGGTCGCCAGGGTCTTCGCGGGCTCCACCGGGCGAGGATAGCGCGCGCTAGCCCGTCGCCGCGAGCGCGGCTCGGACCGCTGCGCGCGCGTAGCCGTCTTTTCGCTTCTCCGCCTGCTCGGCGGTCGCCCCCGGACCGATGATCCCGAGGCCGATCGGCTTGTCGTGCGCGAGCGAAAGGTCCATGAGCGCGGTGTGGACGACGTGCCCCATCACGACGCCGTGGAGCGTTTCGCCCCTTTCGATGTACCCGAGCACGACCAGCGCGCCGATGTCGCCGCGCGCGATGAGCCGCTTGGCGGCGAGGGGCACTTCGTAGCATCCCGGGACGCGCTCGACGCAGACCACCGACGCGCCGCCGCGCTCCGCCTCGTCGGCCGCGGACTGAAGCATGGCCTCGATGAGCGGGGCGTTGAACTCGGCCGCCAGGAGCGCGAGATGAACGGGCTTCTTATTCAGGTTTGTCGGCATAGGGCTTTCCGGTGCCGATGATAGCCGCCCGGGCGTGCTACGTGCCAAGGACGCCCCATGCCCGCGCGTTTCGCCGTCGGCATCGACCTCGGCACGACGAATACGGTCGTCGCCTGGGCCGCCCTCGAAGGCGGAGACGAAGACACCTCGGGCCCGGCTCCGCCCAAGGTGCGCGTCTTCGAAATCCCCCAATACGTCGCCCTCGGCGAAGTGGGCGCCGGCCCGCTCTTTCCCTCTGCCCTTTACGCACCGCTGGAGAATGAGCGCTTCACCGACCCGTTCGGGGACGCTCCGTGGGTGCTCGGCGAGTATGCCCGTAGGCGCGGCGCCGAAGTCCCAGGGCGACTGGTTGCGTCGAGCAAGAGTTGGCTGGCGTACGGCGACGTCGATCGCGCCGCGCCGATCCTGCCCTGGGGCGCCGGCGATGACGTCCCCAAGGTATCGCCCGTGGACGCCGCGGCCCGGCTCATCGATCACGTTCGCCGGGCGTGGGACGGCGAGCACGCCGATGCCCCCCTGGCCGAGCAGGAGGTCGTCCTGACCGTTCCCGCGTCGTTCGACGAGGTCGCGCGCGAACTCACGGTCGAAGCGGCGCGGCGCGCGGGCATCGCCCCCAAGCTCCTCGAAGAGCCCCAGGCGGCGTTTTACGACTGGCTTCCCCATCGCGACCGACTCGCGCGTCTTCTGGATTCGATCGGCGGTGAGGCGCTCGTGCTCGTCGTCGACGTCGGAGGAGGGACTACCGATCTGTCCCTCGTACGGGTATCCGGCGCCGACCGCATCGATCGCGTCGCGGTCGGTCCGCACCTGCTCCTCGGCGGCGACAACATGGACCTCGCGCTCGCGCATGCGTGCGAGCCCCGCCTCGTGGACGCCGGGCAGAAGCTGGACGCGGGTCGTTTCGGACAGCTCGTGGCGGCGTGCCGAACGGCCAAAGAAGTCCTCCTGGGCGATTCGGCGCCCGACGACGCGCCGGTGACGGTGCTCGGGAGCGGCGCGAGTCTGGTCGGCGCGACGCGCTCGACCCGGCTGACCCGAGAAGAGACCGAGCGGGTCGTGCTCGACGGGTTCTTGCCGTTCGTCGCCGCCGACGCGACGCCCCACCGCGCGCGAAGTGGGTTCGTCGCCTTCGGGTTGCCCTACGCGCGCGACGTGGCCATCACGCGGCACGTCGCGGCATTTCTCGCGCGCCACCTGCCGGCGGGGACGGCGCCGAACGCGGTCCTGCTCAACGGTGGAGTCTTCCGCGCTGCGGGCATCGCGGACCGGCTGATTGCGGTTCTCGCTCAGTGGCGTCGCGCCTGCGGCGGTGGCGTCGTGACCCGCTTGGAGGACGCCGATCCCGATCTGGCCGTCGCTCGCGGCGCGGTGGCCTATGCGCGCGCGCGCCTCGGGCGAGGCGTTCGCATCGGAGGCGGGACCGCGCGCGGATACTTCGTGCGGATCGAATCGGAAGAGGGGACGCGGGCGGTCTGCGTCGTACCTCGTGGGGCCGGCGAAGGTGCGGTGCACGTCGCCCGAGGAAGGACGTTCGCCTTGGCCGTCGATCGGCCGGTGCGCTTCGACCTGTTCGCGAGCGACTCGACCGAGGCGCGCGCGGGCGACGTCGTGGAAGTCGACGAGGAAGGCTTCGAGTCGCTCCCCCCGATCGCGACGACGATCGTGCGCGGTGCATCGCCAGCCGACGCGCGCGACGTCCTAGTTTCGCTCGAGGGTGAGCTCACTCCGGTCGGAACGCTCGACCTCGCGTGCGTCGACGTCGACAGCGTTCCGGCGCGGCGGTTCAGGCTCGCGTTTCAGCTGCGCGAGCCCGTGCCTGCTGCCGGGCCCCTCGCGGTGTCCGCGCGTCCTCCCTCCCCTCCGTTCCGGCGCGTCGAGCCGGGTCTCGATCTCATCGGGCGTGTGTTCGGCAAGGCCAGGGCCGACGCGAGTGGCCGCGAAGCCAAGGACCTCTTGCGCGAGCTCGAGCGGTCCCTCGGAGAGCGCGCCCAATGGACGACCGAAGCCAACCGCGCGCTCTTCGACGCGCTGATCCCGGAGGCCCGGGCGCGCCGACGTTCCGCGGACCACGAGCGGGTCTTCTGGCTGCTCGCGGGTTGGTGCGTCCGCCCAGGTTTTGGCGATCCGCTCGATCCAGGCCGAGTGGCTGCCCTCGCACGGCTTCTCGACGAGCGACTTGCCTTTCCGTCCGAGGCGCGAGGCTGGCAGCAATTCTGGATAGCGTGGCGGCGCGCCGCGGGCGGCCTCGACGAAGGCGTGCAGACCCGACTTCGGGAGTTCGTCGATCCGTATCTGGCGCCCGCGCAGGCCGGTCGCAAGCGTCCGAAGAAACCCGCTCTTTCGCTCGACGACGCGCTCGACATGGCGTCGTCGCTCGAGCGCGTCGCTCCGGCGCTACGAGTGGAGCTCGGCGGATGGGTGCTCGAACGAACGTGGACCGACCGCGATCCGCGCCTTTGGTTGGCCATCGGTCGCATCGGTGCGCGTGTCCCTGCGTTTGCGGGCGTCCACTACGTCGTCGCGCCCCTGACCGCCGAGCGCTGGCTGGACCATCTGCTGCGCGAAAAATGGGACACAGTTCCGACCGCGGCGCAGGCGGCCACGCGGCTCGCCAGGAGAACCGGAGATCGCGCGCGCGACGTCGGGGATGCCGCCCGCCGCGAAGTCGAGCGGAGGCTCGTCGCGTCGGGGGCCGACGAGTCATGGATCCGGGCGGTGCGGGAAGTCGTCCCCGTCGAAGAACGCGAGCGCGCCGCGTTCTTCGGCGATACGCTGCCTCTGGGTCTTCGCCTGGTCGAGTAGTTTCCGTGGCGTGTCTCGAGGAACGCTGCGGCCTCGGAAGGCAGCGACCCACGCGCTATTGTCCGCAGATGCCGAATCCTTGACCGTAGGGAAGTCCGACGGCGCCGAGGCTCGTCTGGTCGGTCAAACAGGTCTTGGTGCCCGGACACGCCGACCCGTCCGGCGCGCACAGGCGCGTGCCGCCGACGCACGCGATGGTACACGTGGCCTGAAACACCGGGGCGGAGCCGCAATTCGGGTCGGTCGTCGACCGGATGCAGCAGACGGGCTGTCCCGCCGGGCAGCCGGTATCCTCGGCGCACGTCAGTCGGGTGACGCAGCTGCAGTCCGCGGGAGTTTTTGCGCAGGTGGTCCCTGTCGTGGCCCCGGTGCAACAAACCGGTTTCGCGTCACATGTCATCGTTCGGCCGCAATAGACGCCGGTCGTCGCGGGCGGCGAGTCCACTTCCGCCTCGCCGTCCATCGTTTCGGCCCCGCCGTCCATCGCTTCCGCGGCCGAGTCCATCGCTTCCGCGGCCGCGTCCATCGTTTCGACTGGCGAGCCCGCGCCGGCCAGGACGAACGCCTTGCCTCCGCAAGCGCTGAGGATGCCCACCGATCCAAACAGGAGTGCCCGGCGCGCGCCCATCACGAGCGCCGGTCTTAGCACGCGCGAGGAGAGCCGCTCACCGGCGTCGCTGCTCGAAACGCGGCAGCTCGAACACGAGCAGCTGTCCCATCGTCTCGTGGTCCCGCACGCCCACCTGCCTCATTCCCACTTTTTCGATCACGCGGAGCGAAGCTCGATGCCATCCAAAAGTGGCCGCTTGCACGGCGCGAACCTCCGGTTGGTCGAGCGCCCAACGGACGCACGCGCCCACGGCTTCGGTGGCAAATCCTCGTCCCTGAGAAGCTTCCTCGACCCCATACGCAATTTCTGCGATCCCGTCGTCTCCCGGTTTGCCGTGGAAGATGACGCTGCCGACGACACGCCAATCGTCATCCGTCTCGCGCGCGAGGAGGACTCGATCGCCCCAGAGACATCGCTCGGGGCTCTCGCGAATCTCATGCAAAGACGCGCTGAACGCGCGCTCGACGATCTCGCGGTTGGGCCAGCGCTCGGGCATCCGAGCACCGACGAGTGCCTCGGCGTCGTCTCGGCGGCCTTCGATCACCGCCTCGACGATTCCGAGCGAGAGAGAGAGGAGCCTGAGGCGCGGCGTTTCGAGCAGCGGCGTGGGGGGCTCCGTGCGCACACTGAATCGTTTCCCGCGCAAGGTCCTTACGGTCAAGTCCCCACTCCTGCCGCTCAGGTTGGACAATTTCAACGCGATGCGCGGGCCGCGAGTTTCGGCTCGCCCGGCTGTTTCTCACGTGTTAACTCATGCATAGTCGGTCGGGTACCTGGCGGCTAGGAGCGGCGATGCACGTGCGGTTTGGCTTTCCATTCGTGGCCGGGATGATGGCATTGGCTTCGTCTGTCAGCGGGTGCAGCGCGCCTTGGGATTACGTAGGACCATGGGACGGCGGGGACCCGGGCGACGACGGCGGCCAGAGTTCGACCCTCGGCAGCGCCGCGTCGGGTTCCAGCAGCGGCAGTGAACAGCTCAGCGGCTCGGGGGTTGGCCCCGGAAACGTGGGCTCGGGTTCGAGCTCCAGCGGTGGATCGAGTAGCTCGGGCGGCGGCGTCGTTTTCGGAGTCGGCGGCAGCTCCTCGAGCAGCGGCTCCTCGAGCAGCAGCTCGTCGAGTAGCAGCTCGGGGGCCAATCTATTTGGAAGTGGATCGAGTAGCTCCAGTTCCGGCGGAGGGAGCAGCTCCGGCGGCATGCACGTGTCGGGCTCGAGTAGTTCGAGCTCCGGAGGCGGCGGCAGCTCCAGCGGCGGCGCGACCGGTACCGGTTGTCCTCCGGCGACCGGCACGGCGCCCACCTGGACTTCGATCTGGAATACCGACGGCTTCTCGACTACGTGCAAGAGCTGTCACAAGAGCCAGGCAGCCAGCCCGTCTTCCGCGTACACATGGCTGAAGGGCCAGGGGTTAATTTCGGGGACGCAGTCGACGCTCGTCGTGACCGGTAGCTCCGTCCTCGGGATCTTCGGAGGCAGCATGCCCCCGAGTTTGAGCGGCATCAACGCGGCCGCCAAATGCGCACTCGTCGACTGGGTTGCCGCCGGCGCGATGGACAACTGAACGTGGATCGCGGATAGGAACGAGCGGCGCACAGCCAAAGGGACGCGTCGATAGAATGAGCGGCTTCTCCAAGATAGCCAGCGTCGTAGTCTTCTTGCTTCTGGCATCGTTCACACCGCGCTACGCGCTCGCCGATCCGCACACCGAGGGCGTCGTCAAAGAAGCCACGGAGAAGGCGGCGAGCGAGTACGAAGCGACGAACTACGCCGGCGCCGCCGCCGCGCTGCGAAGAGCCGTCCAGGCCTGCGGAGCGAAGA
>JBAULD010000221.1:0-1879 GCA_049578005.1 Polyangiaceae bacterium | reverse complement strand
GACCGGACGGGATTCGAACCCGCTGGGCTGCTCCGTGAGGTTTCTGCTCCTGTAGTCGCTCTACATTGGCTTCCTCCTCACCCAGGCTTCTCCTGGCGCACCGAAGGTATCGGCGAAAAGCGCCAGGGTTCTACTTCTTGAATAGGCGCCCGAAGAGTCCCTGCTTCTCGGAGTCGTCCGGCTTCGGGGGAGACGGATTGGACGAGCGTGTTTGGGCCGGCGGAGGCTTGCTCGACCGACGCCCCCCGCGCATGTTGTAGAGCCGCACCTCGCGCGCGGCGTCGATGTTGCGCGGATTCAGATCCACGACACGCTTGAAGTCCTTCACCGCGAGGTCGGTCTTGCCGAGCCGCTTGAAGAGCATCCCCCGCCAGTTGTAGGCCTTTTCGCACCTCTCGTTCATGGCGATGGCTCGCTCGAGCATCTGGATGCTCTGGAGCGTCTTTTCGGGCGACTGATTCTCCGGCTTGAGCGCCACGAGCCAAGCGAGAAGGGCCACGTAGTCCGGCTGCGTGGGGTCGTCTTCCAGAGCCTTTCTGCAGAACAGCTCCGCCTGCGCGAGGTCGTTGCGCCGGAAGCAAACCTCCGCCTTCTGAAAGCTCGTCGCCGCATCGATGACCTTTGCGACCGTGGCCTGCATTTCCGGAGATCCGGTCCCGTCGGCGAGGAGCCGCATGTAACGCGCGCGCGGCTCGTCGTCGGTGAGCGTCGCGTGCGCCTCGCTCATGCGAGCGAAGACGCGCGAGCAAGCGTCCCGGACGGGACCGAGCTCCGGAGGGAGCCGGTCGGGGTGCCACCTTTTGACCAGGGCGAAGAACGAAGCTTCGACGTCGGCGCTCGTCGCGTCCCGCGGGATATCGAGCATCATGAAGTAATCGCTCCGGTCGATGCTCGACGCCCGCTCGGCGATCTCCCGCCATCGCTCCGCCATTTCGGGCGCAAGGGTCGGCGGGGGCTCCGCGGTTCGTGTCGGCGCAGGGGTCGATGGCCGGGGGACCGCCGCCTCGGAGGTCACCGACGCGCGCGCGAACTTGAAGTCGGATGCGGGCGACCCCCGCGGGACGCTCCCGTCGGACGCGGGCGACGCTCGCGCCATCTTGAACTCGGAGGCGGGCGACGCTCGCGTCATCTTGACCTCCGACGCCGGCGACTTCGGGAGCGGCATCTTGGGAACGCTTTCCGAAAGCACGTCGACCTGCTTCGTCAGGAGTAGCAGGTAGGCGAGGAGCTGCGCCGTTCGATCGTTCAGCTGAGCGGCGTTCGCGAGCTCCGAGGCGCGCATCGGGCGCAGACTCAAGAGTTGCACCGCCTCGAGCTCTTCCGACTTCAACCCGAGCCGTTCGAGGTCTCTGCCGCTCGACAGCCGCAGCGAGCATGACGAGACGCGCTCCAGCGCGGCCCTCACGTGCTCCCAAGGCGCGCCCTCCAGCAGCATGCCCCAGAGGAGCGGCACCGGGTCGATGCCCTGCCCGCTGCCGCCCCAACCTTTCAGCACGTCGAAGCCGTCATAGTAGGCGTACGCGGTCTCCGCAGGCATCGCGGCAACGTGGCGAAGCTTCCGCGCGAGCTGCTCGCGAAGGCCCGCGCTCAGCATCGCCGGCTCGATGAGTTTCTCGGCGAGCAGGAGCTCCCCGTGCAGCACCGGTCGAGACGCTTTTTCTCGAGCGAGCTCCGCGAGCGATCGCGTCAGCTGCTCTTCGTCCAAGTAACCCAGATCGAGCAGCACGCGGCCCAAGTAGGCGACTGGCTCGCTCGTGCGCGCTTTGGCCGGCTGTCCGTCCACGAAAAGAACCGCCGCGCTTCGCTTGTCCGGGGAGAAGAGCTCCATCGAGCCGCTCAATTTTTTCTCGAGCGCATAGACCAAGAGATGCAAAAAAGG
>JBAULD010000220.1:0-4003 GCA_049578005.1 Polyangiaceae bacterium | reverse complement strand
GCAGTGTTGGGCGTGCCGGCGGAGGGCAAATCGTTGGAGCAGATCGCTGAAATGTAGCGGGAACTACCGCTCCCAAGCACCGCGCCACCGGCCTCCCCTTTTTCGTCTAATGGGAGTGCGCCGAATGCCGTTCGACAGAGCAGGTAGGGACGCCTCCCTCCATTTGCAAAAAGCTCCAATGCATGATCGCGAGACCTGCGTCGACTGCGGAATCCGTTCGCCGCCAATGAGCGAAGACCAGACGCTAACGAGCTCGATGGGCTGGCGCCTCGCTAGGGAGCGCCGTCCCGACGGCCGCGTGTGTGCTGTCTGGCGCTGCGGGGACTGCTGGGAGAGGCACAAGGCAATCGCGAGTGCGGGGCGGGCGCAAACGCCCTCTCGCGCGCCGTTGCGGCGCTTCGGGTGAGCGGGCTTGCCGTCGCTCCCCCCGCGGAGTACCCCTGTTCCCTACCATGCGCGACACATTCGCTGCCAAATCCACGCTCGCGGTTGGCCCGAACCAGTACACGTTTTTCCGTCTCGCCGCGGTCTACGCGAAGTTCCCTCAGGCCGAGCGACTGCCCTTCTCGCTCAAGATTCTCCTGGAGTGCCTTCTTCGGACGGAGGACGACGTCTCTGTTCGCGCGGAGGATATCGAAGCGCTGGCGACCGTCGACCTCACCGCTCCCCCCTCCCAGGAGATAGCGTTCACGCCGGCGCGTGTGCTGCTGCAAGACTTCACCGGAGTACCCGCGGTCGTCGACCTCGGGGCGATGCGCGACGCGATGAAGAAGCTCGGCGGCGATCCCAAGAAGATCGAGCCCCTCCAGCCCGTCGAACTCGTCATCGACCATTCCGTTCAAGTCGACGCGTTCGGGTCGGGCGACGCTCTGAAGATCAACGCCCAACTCGAGTTCTCGCGTAACAAGGAGCGCTATCAGTTCCTCAAGTGGGGACAGAGCGCCTTCCGCAAGTTCAAAGTCGTCCCGCCCGATCAAGGGATCGTGCATCAAGTGAACCTCGAGTACCTCGCGCGGGTCGTGATGAAGAGCGACGACGGGTCGACCGTTTACCCCGATACGCTCGTGGGCACCGACTCGCACACGACCATGATCAACGGGCTCGGCGTTCTCGGCTGGGGTGTCGGCGGCATCGAGGCGGAAGCCGCCATGCTCGGGCAGCCGGTGAGCATGCTCATCCCCCAAGTGGTCGGCGTCAGGCTCACCGGTGTCCTTCCCGAGGGTGCCACGGCCACGGACTTGGTGCTCACCGTGACGGAGATGCTTCGAAAGAAGGGGGTCGTCGGGAAATTCGTAGAGTTCTTCGGCGATGGACTCGCGCAGCTGTCGCTCGCCGACCGCGCGACGATTGCAAACATGGCGCCCGAGTACGGCGCGACCTGCGGCATCTTCCCCGTCGACGCGGAGACTCTGCGGTACCTCCGGTTCACCGGCAGGGACGAGAGCCTCGTGGCACTCGTCGAGAGCTATTGCAAAGAGCAGGGGATCTTCCACACCCCCGGCACGGTCGAGTCGCGCTACGCGGACGTCGTGCAGCTCGATCTCGGGACGATCGTGCCGAGTCTCGCAGGCCCTACGCGGCCCCAAGATCGCGTCAAACTGACTGAGGCGAAGGCCAGCTTTCACGCGTCACTAGCCAAAATGCTGGGCAAGTCGGTTCCGAGCTCTCCCCAGGCCGCCCCACCCGATCCGGCCGCCAAGGCCACGGCGACGCTCGGCGGCCAAGAGGTCCCGCTAGCTCACGGGTCCGTCGTCATCGCAGCGATCACGAGCTGCACCAACACGTCCAACCCGAGTGTTCTCATTGCGGCAGGGCTGCTCGCGAAAAAGGCTGTCGAGAAGGGGCTGTCGCAGAAGACTTGGGTGAAGACGAGCCTCGCCCCCGGGTCGAAGGTGGTGACCGAGTACCTGGCGAAAGCGGGCCTCACGCCGTACCTGGACAAGCTCGGCTTCCAGACCGTCGGCTACGGGTGTACGACCTGCATCGGCAACAGCGGACCTTTGCCCGAGCCGGTATCGAAGGCAATTGAACAGGGGTCGCTCGTCGCCGCCGCCGTCCTCAGCGGGAATCGAAACTTCGAGGGACGCGTGCACGCCGAAGTGCGCGCCAATTATCTCGCGTCGCCCCCGCTCGTCGTCGCCTACGCGCTCGCCGGCACGGTCGACTTCGATCCGTTCTCCGAGCCGCTGGGTACCGGGAGCAACGGCAAGCCGGTCTTTCTCAAAGACGTATGGCCGACGCGCGCCGAGATCCAGGCCGCGATCGACAAATGCATCGATCGAGCGATGTTCGAGCAGGTCTACGGGCACGTCTTCGACGGCGACGAGGAATGGAAAAAGCTCCGCGTCCCAAGCGGGGACCTTTACGAATGGGACCCGAAGTCGACCTACGTCAAGCACCCCCCGTATTTCGAAGGGATGTCACGCGAACCCTGTGCCGTGACCGACATCCGCAACGCGCGGGTGCTCGCGGTCTTGGGCGACAGCATCACGACCGATCACATTTCACCCGCCGGCTCGATCAAAAAGAGCAGCCCCGCGGGGGCCTATCTCATCGCTCACGGCGTGGATGTGAAGGATTTCAATTCCTACGGCTCGCGTCGCGGCAATCACGAAGTCATGGTGCGCGGCACATTCGCCAATGTGCGCCTGCGCAACCTCCTAGCGCCCGGCACCGAAGGCGGATTGACTCGGTATCTGCCCGCGGCCGGCGAGGGCGGCGGAGAAACGATGAGCATCTTCGACGCCGCCATGCGCTACGAAAAGGCGGGTATTCCGCTGATCGTGCTCGCCGGGAAAGAGTATGGCTCGGGCTCGTCGCGGGATTGGGCCGCCAAAGGTCCGAAGTTGCTCGGAGTTCGCGCCGTCCTAGCCGAGAGCTACGAGCGCATACACCGCTCGAACCTCGTCGGAATGGGCATTCTGCCCCTCGAGTACGAGTCGGGCGAAAGCGCGAGCACACTAGGCCTCACCGGGGAAGAAACGTTTTCGATCGAAGGCCTGACCGAGGCGATCCCCAAGCGCCGCGCCGTCGTCCGTGCGCGTCTCGCCGATGGGACGGTGCGCGAGTTCGTCGCGACCGTACGAATCGATACTCCGCAGGAGCGCGAGTACTATCGGCACGGCGGTATTCTGCCGTACGTCCTGAGGCAGCTACTTCTTGCGGGGCGTTAGACCGAGCTGAAAACCTGATTGCGGTGAACGTCTAGGCAACATGGAGGCCGGGCGAGAAGGCACGCCCGGTGCACTCCCGTGTCTCCATGCGCTTGGGCCGGCGGACGGTCGCGGTCGCCCGCCTCGGCGTGCGCGTCATGGGTGCGCTGCTCGCCACCATCTTCGTCACGGTTGCGTCGCTTTGGCTTCTTGCGGGCACACCGTCGGGCCGAGAGCTCTTGGCCTATCAGCTCGAGCGCATGCTGGCTCGGGACGGGATCCATGCGACCTTCCGAGCGCGATGGGACTTGCCGCTGCGTTTGGTACTGGAAGACGTGCGCGTGCCCGCGCCCGACGGCGGACCGCCGACGTTCGAGGCACCTCGTGTGGTCGTCGTCCCGCGTTTGGCGTGGGGTCGCCTAGAAGCCTGGTCGATCGACTATGAGGGGCCCACTCTGCGTGTCGTTCACTCCTCGTCGGAGCAGGCGCCCGCACAAAACGCCTGGACCCGAGCCCGGCAAGTTCTGACGGGTCGCTGGCGTGTGCGCGCGCTGGCCGTGCGAGACGGGCGAGTGGAGATCGCCTGGGGACGCGTGCACGTGGCGGCCGGCGGAATTCACGTGGAAGCGCATGCCCGTGGGGACAACGGAGGGGAGCTGCATATCGCCGTCGCGGATGGACGCATCCAAGATCCGGTCGGCGACGGCGCCCCGCACGAGGATGCGTTTTGCGCCCTCTCCGCCGTGGCGAGCGCCGGCGCGCCCGGTTTCGAGGTCGATCATCTTGAATCGCGGGCGGTCCCAGACGTCGAAACCGCGGGGACCGACTGCGCGCCTTTCGAAGCGCGTGCG
>JBAULD010000219.1:0-1931 GCA_049578005.1 Polyangiaceae bacterium | reverse complement strand
GTGCGAGAACCGCCTGCATCTTGGGCTCGACCTTCGCGGGCAAGGCGAGAGCGAGCGAGGGTTCCTGGCCGTCGTAGCGCAGATGAACCGTCACGCGGTGTCGCCGATAAGGCTTGCGCAGGACGCTCGCTGGGAACCTCTTTTGCGCGCGGGAGAGGACCTTCATGACGTGCTTGCACGTCCCCAGGGTGTTGCTCCTGAAGTCGGGACAGGTGCAGTACGAGATTCCCCGCTCTTCGCCCCGGAGGGCGACCCGGTACGTCTTGCCGCTGGTGAGGTTCGTGACGGAGTAGTCCGTCCACGGGCGCGTCTCGTCCTGGGACCGGATTCTCATCCGTTCACCCCGCGCACGCTCCCGGCGTTCGGTGAGCGCGGCCTCGACGATCGCGATCTCGTCGTTGGATGCGACGAGCGGCGATTCCGGTGGCGGCTCTGCGAGCGCGAGACCGCTCTTGTTCTCGAGGATCTGGGAGAGCAGGCCGCCGATATGCAGGCACGCGCCATCGCAGACGGTGCACGCGGCGCGCAGATGGGACCGCGAAGAAGGGTCGAGCACGAGGCGCGCCGTGGCGCGATGGGCGGGATCGCTCTTGTCCCACACGACGACCGCTTCGCGGTCGTCGATTCGCAGATCCTCCGGTGCCTCGATCTCGAGCGCTCCCCCTTGAAGGAGCAAGCGCTTGCCGCGCGGTCCGAGTAGTTTGCAGGCCGCCTCGAACGTGAGATGACTCATCCGGTCGCGCATGGTGAGCGCGCTAGAAGGCTTCGTGCGCATGAGCGCTGCCTACCCGAACGCAAAGCCAGAGGGAAGAGCGGGAACGTCCCCACGATCGCGGGGCTGGCCCAGGCACGCCGCCGCTGATGCGTGCTACGGCACGAGCCGACCTGCCGCCAACCGAAGCTGCTCGACGTGCTGGTGAAGCCGCGTCGGGTTGCCGTCGCGAAGGTACTCGCCCACGAGTGGCGCTGAAGTGACCTTCCGTCGCAGCAGGAGTTCTTCGTACGTCTGCTCACTCTGCCGGCTGCGGTGCACGATGAAGTTGCGTAGTACGCGTAGTTCGTTGGCCGCGTCGACGTCGGCCTGCTGCATGCGCTCGAACGGGCTCCGTGCCTGCCCGAGCCACCTCCGCGCGCGGCCCTTCAGATCGCCCACGTCCCGAAACTCTAGATACCCACGGGCCGTGAGGAG
Source organism: Polyangiaceae bacterium (assembly GCA_049578005.1). Lineage (GTDB taxonomy): Bacteria > Myxococcota_A > Polyangia > Polyangiales > Polyangiaceae > Palsa-1150. The sequence continues at coordinate 742 of JBAULD010000219.1, read as the reverse complement.
CGCCTCGGCCATGTCGGCCGTGACGCGCGTGGGCTTGATCGACAGTCCCGTTTCAGTCGCAAGCTCCCTGGTGTCGGTGGCCAACGTGAGGATCAGAACGTCGTGGGAGAAACTCTCCCACGCCGTGTACGCGCGAACGGCAAGCATCTCGAAGGTGGCGTGCGTCTTCCATAGGTGAGTCGCCCATGTCCCGCCGACGGCGCCGAACGTCGTCACGTCATCCGCAATCGCCTTGACTCCATCAAGGTCTTCGACGAACTCCTGCCGGCGCTGAACGATCCTCCGGGCCCGGGGCATCCGCTCAGGCAGCGGTATGGACGTTGAAACGCGGCAGGAGGCGTTCGACGAGTTCCCGCTCGAGTTTGCTCGCTTCCGCGTCCGTCTTGGTCTCGGCGTACGCGAACGTAGCCGCCGGGATGCGTCCGGTGTTGAGCTGCTCCGCGAGGCGCGCCCGAAGGGACCGGCCACGGCCGACGTAGGCAGGCGATCCTTGCGTCCCGTAGAGCACGTAGACACCCCAAGTCGGGGGGGTGGCAGCGACGTTCTTCTCGCTGAGCTTGCGGCGTCGGCTCAGGATGGCCACGAGTTTCACTGTAGCACACAGGCGAGACTCGGCTTGGCGCTACGCCTCGATGACGAGCACGCGGCAGAAGGATCGACGGGGTGCGAGCCATTGCCCTCGCTACTCCCCGGGCGCGTCGAGGCCGAGCTCGCGGCCGAGGATCCTTCCCACGAAGCCGCC
>JBAULD010000218.1:0-7375 GCA_049578005.1 Polyangiaceae bacterium | reverse complement strand
CGACCACGGGATTGCCCGGCACGTACGTACCCATCGCGATCTGACGCTTGAGCGCCTCGCGGTAGGTACGCCTGAAATTGCGCAGTGACTCCGGACCGACGCGTCGGATGCTGGTGTAGCGGTCCTTCGCGTTGATGATTTTGCTTTTGCCCTTGTCCTGAATGTCGGGAAGCTCGAGCTCCTCGCCGAGGATGGCAGCGAGCTCGTCGAGCGTGACATCCACCTCGAGCACGTGCTCGCCCGCTCCCGACCCCGCCTGATGCCCCTCGCCTGGCTCCTGCCCGTCCTGATCGCCGCCAATAGGGTCGCCCGGGTCGCCGTCCCCCTGACCCGCCCCGCCCCGCTGCCGGTCCCCGAACGCGAAGTGCGGGATGTCGATCTGCGGGATGGGAATGGACACGAGGTCCTTGCCCTTGCGACCGATTAGCTCGCCCTGAGAAATGTACTTGCGCAGGTTCTGACGGATTTTGCCGCGAACGATCGCTCGGAAGCGGGAGTGGTCCTGGTCGATCTTGAGCGACATCGACTACAGTCTAGCGCGTTCCCCCCCCCTTGCCTCGAGCGCCGTGCGCGCCAGCCACAGGCAGACGAGCGCGTTGGCTACGGCCCAGATACGCATTAGAAACGCGCCCCCGCCGAACGCCGCGTCGCCGGTCCACGCCATCTGTGCGAGCAGCGCTGCTGTCCCGAGCGCGATCCCCCCGATGAAAGGCCGAACGCGCCTGTTCGCGAATCCGAGCCCCGTGAGCATCACGGCCGGCAGAGCGCTCGCGAGAAACAACCACCTGTGCAGCCCCGCACCCACGAGTACGAGGTCCCATTCTCCGAGCGGCCGAGCGACAAGCTCGACGAACGTGATCGCTCCTCCGGTGTGTGGCGTGAACCCGAGCAATGGGAACAGCGGAAACAGTCCAACGCTCGCCACGAGCGCGCCGAGGACCGCTCCCGGCGACCGAATGACTTTCCCGCCGCCTTTCCGGATGCGACGCGCCACGCCCAACGCGACGCCGAAAAGCGCGATGGCGCGGAGCAAAAAGTGGGTCCAATAAACGTGGGAGACGGCTGCCGCGGCGTCCAAAATTCCGGAGCCGAGGAGCGACTTGTCGTCGTTGCCGGGGACCTCTGGACGGCGCGCAGTAGACTCCAGAGCGCGGCGCACCGAAGCGACGTCCGTCACGCCCAGGGCCTCTACCATGGCCGCGACTCCAGCGACGTGCGGCGAGGCCATGCTCGTCCCGTTGAAGGTGCCGAAGACCTCGCATTTGTCGCGACCCCCGTTGCACACCGTTTGCTGCGTCACCCCAACCCCGGGCGCGGCGATCGCGACCTCGGGACCTCGGGATGAAAACCACGCGATTTTGTCGTTCGAGTCGGTCGCGCTCACGGCCATGACCCCCGGATACGCGGCGGGCCACCCCACACTTGCCCCGCTGTTGCCGGCTGCCGCCACGATGACCACGCCCTTTGCGAGCGCGTGCTTCACCGCGTCCTCGAGGATCCCGCTCTTGATCGGGCCACCCAACGACAGGTTGATGACCTGAGCCCCCTCGTCCGCCGCGTAGCGAATCCCTTCCGCTACGTTTGCCACCGTTCCGAAACCTTGCTTGGACAGCACTTTGACGGGCATGAGACTCGCGCAGAACGCGAGACCCGCCGTGCCCATCCCGTTGTTCGTCGTCTGCGCAATCGTGCCGGCGACGTGCGTTCCGTGACCGTGGTCGTCGTACGCCTCGCTCGAATCGTCGACGAAGTTCCAGCCTCCTTCGCACCGCGTCCCGGCGAGATCGGTTCCTCGCGAGAACGGCCCCTTGTCGAAACAGGCAATCCCCGTGTCGACGACCGCAACGGTTACGCCCCGTCCGCAGGAGTAATGCCACGCCGCCTCGGCCCCCACTCGCTGCAAGTGCCATTGTTTGGTCGCATAGAGAGGATCGTTCGGCACGAAGCTCGCCCGATAGAGCGCCATCGGCTCGACGTGCTCGACGCGCGGATCGCCGAGGAGGGCAGCGATTGCCGCGGCCTCGTTGGCAGGCGGGACGTCCGCCACTTCGAGCTTGTCGTGCGACGTGCTCCACGCGCTGTTCGGGCGCAGCGCGAGGCCGTACCGCGCGCCGATGTCCGCAATGTCGGCGGGGCTCGCGTCGTCCCGCAGGTCGACGGCGATTTCTCCCGCGACGGTCTCGTCTCCCTCCGAGCCGTTGCCGAACGACGGCGCGCTGTCGGAGAGGATTCCATCCGCTGTGCCTGCGGTGCGGGCGCCGGCGACGGCTTGGCTGGGCGCCGCCGTCGCAAACGGCGCGACTGCAGCCAGCGCGATTGAAACTGCGGCGCACGAAACGACGAGATGCAATCGCATGGGGTCACCTATCGGCGGGAGTCATCGACTCGGCGGGAGTCATCGATCAGAACGCGAGCGCATTGCCCGAGGAGCAGCGCGTGGATCAGGCACGCGCAGGCGTAGGCCATGATGGGGCGAAGGGCGGCCCACACGAGAGCAACGCGGAGCCACGGGTGGAGGAGCCACGGCGTCGCCCACGCCAAGAGTGCCCCCGAGCCGAGCAAGAGAGCACTCACGACGGCATTCCACGTCGCGAGTCGCACGATGCGATCCGATAGACGGCTGTCGCGCGCGAGCAAGCGAACGCCCAGAGGGATAAGCCGAATGGCCAGAACGGCCTGTACGATCGCCATCGCGGCGACGGCGAGGGTCGCGACCACGTCGAGAACGCCGCCGACCCCCAGCCTCGACTGAAGGTAAAGGAGAACGGCGCAACCGGCCGGAACGAGCAACCACGCGACTGCGACCTGCCCGACCGCAAAGCTCACCCACGCCGTGAGCCGCACCAGAGCGGGCGCGCGCCGCGAGCGAGGCGAATCTCCCGCGGTGCCCCAGCTAAGACGGCCTCGCGGTTCTACGTACGCGTAGAGGCAGGTTGGCAGGATAGCGGCCAAGGCCACGGCGAGAACGGCGGCAATCGCGGTGACGGTCGTCAAGGGAGCGCTCAACATGGCAGCCGAAGGGTAGCTTCGCATTTTGCATCGAGCGCGCCACACGCGACGCGGCTCTTCCGCAAATACCGCCGGCTGAAGGCTGCATGAGACCTGTCCTGGACCGCCTTATAAGAACAAGCCGGCTCAGCGAGGAGCCGGCTCAGCGAGCGCCGGTTGCCAATATGGCCCGCGTGGGCGCCGGAGCCATGGGAGCCCGAAAGCCATATCTTCGCGTCGGCGGCGGGGGCCCCTGGACCGCGGGCAGCTCGTAGACGGAGATGACCGGTGGTTCGATGGCCGGTCCCCAGCAGGCGGTCATATGGGCCGGGACCGACGTGTTCGCGGGAGTGCCCCCGGTCTGAGAACCCGGCGATGAACACGCAGCTTCCGCGTTCGTGGGAGCCGAGCCTTGGCGTGCCCGTCCAGCCCCGCGCCAGTTTGCAATCAGCACTACCGCCGCCAGCGCCGCGAACGCGGCCACGCCCCATAGAACTCGCCTCGATCGGGGCGGAAGAATCGGCTTTCCGATCCGAATGGTCGGAGACGAGGCTGGTCCCCCGCCCGAACCGCTCGCAAGACGCTCCTGGGGAAGGGCGGAAACCGGAGGCGGGGGCAGGATCGACCGGGGCCCTTTCCCGGGTTCAGCGGCGAGCCACGACATGGGCCGAGGAGCGCGCAACGAAAACGGCTCACCGGGTCGCGCTCCGGCGGGATTGGCCCTTGGCGCAGGTCGTTCAGTTATCGCCGAAGGGGAGTGGCGCGTTGCCATCTCCATACAATGCCACAGTCTCGCCACTTTGGAGGGTCCATCGGCGGTGTCGCGTGGGAGTTACGAGCTCTCTCGCGCCATCGGAATCCAGTGGCAGCGTAGACGCGCGAGGAACGGCTCGCATACCGCTCAGACGACTTCAGGCACCTGGACGAATGCGACCGATGATCTCCGCCAACTGCGTCACGAGCTCCGGCCCCTTCTCGAGCGACCGCACGCCGAGCTGCTGCAAGAGCTCGACATCGGCCTTCGTCGCACGACCACTCACCGAAACGATGAGGCACGCGTCGCCGAGCCGCATCCCTCGCAAGAGCATGCAGACTTCGATGCCGTTGATGTCCGGTAGGTCCAGGTCCACGAGGAGCAAATCCGGCACGCGACGGCGCACGGCGCGTATGGCGTGCCGCCCCTCGCCGGTCGTCTCGATTTCGGCGCCGGCCGCGGCCGCGCGCACGTAGAGGGCAAGCATCCTTCGCATGTCCTCGTCGTCGTCCACGATGAGCACAGTGAACGGCCGCGCGTCGGGCGCAGAGCTGACGCGCGCGCGAAGCGAGCGAAGCTGCCAAAGCACCGCCTCGGCTCCCTGCGGACGCTCCTGCGGGTCCGGCGACATCAGCTGCTTGACGAGCTCGTCGAGCGCGGGCGGCGCATCGGCCCTCAGCCAGAGGAGGGACGGGACCGGTCTGCGCATCTTGGCCCGGTAGAGCTCGCGCGCGTCCGCGCCATCGAAAGGCGCGATGCCGCACAGAAGCTCGTAGGCGAGAACCCCGACTGCGTAGACGTCGAGCAGGGACGCCGCCCCTTCGACGATGTCCCCCGTCAGCGACTCCGGGCCCATGTATTGGAGGGAGCCCGCGGCCGTGCGGTGACCGGCCCTGTCGGCGTGGGGCAGGACGAGTCCGAAGTCCATGAGGACGACTCGTCCGCCCGGGGCGAGCATCACATTTCCGGGCTTCACGTCGCGATGTACGAGCCCTGCCCCGTGGACGACGCTCAGCGCGTCGGCAATGGCCACCAGCAGGTCAATCGCTTCGCCGATTGCGAATCGCTCCCCGCGGGCTCGGCGGTCCTCGATCATCCGGTCGAGGCTCAGACCATAGACGCGTTCGAGCACCAGGAAGGCGACTCCGCGATGCCTGCCCACCGTATGAACGGTGACGACACCCGGATGACGGATCGCCGCCAGCGCTCGACCTTCGCGCACGAGGTAGTCGGGCGCGACGCCCGGGCGCTCCACCTTGAGTGCCACACGCCGGTTGAGCGCACGGTCCTGAGCGTCATACACCTCGCCCATGGCTCCAGCGCCGAGGAGCGTGCGGATCTCGTAGACATCTGCGACGATGTCCCCAGCTTCGAACATCGACCCGCTCACAGGGCCTCTCGCGAGGCGCGATCCGCTTCGGCTCGGAGTTCGGCAAGCCTCCCCCGCAGGGAGGCCTGCGCTTGCTCGTCGGGTGCGCGGACCACATTCGACAAGATGTCGTCGAGAGCCGCTGCGGCGGCGCCCACGGCGGCGAACCCGTAAACGCCGGCAGACCCCCGGAGCTTGTGCGCCGCTCGTCGCGCGTCGTCCCATGCTTCGCGGCGAACCAGGGCCGCGAGGGCATCGGCCTTCGCGACCAGCCCCCTCGAGAAATCGGCGCGTGCGCTCGCAATGAGCGCTTCGATGGCGGGGTCGCCCGCTTCGGTCATCGGGATCTCAGTGTACCTCGATGCGACTGAGAATGTCCCGGATGCGAGCGGGAAGAGCGACGATGTCGAAGGGCTTCGAGATGACATCGATCACTCCGAGACCGCGCAGTCGCGCGATCCCCTCTTCGTTCGATACGGCCGTCAAGAAGATGACGGGGATGTGCGCCGTGGTGACGTGCGCTCGGAGAGCGGAAAGGATCCCAGGGCCGTCCGTGCCCGGCATCGAGACATCGAGAAGCAGTAGATCCGGAGGTTCCCGCGTCGCCATCTCCAGAGCGACGTCCGCGCCCTCTGCAAGACGGACCCGGTATCCGCCGATGCGCTCCAACGACACCGCCAAGATGCGGCGGATGTCCAGGTCGTCGTCGACGACGAGGATGGTGCGAACGGACACTCGGGAAGGCTACCGTCCCTTGGCTCCCGGCGTAAGCCGGCCGCACGTGAACGTCGAAACAGGACCCGCCGAAGAAGCGCTGGCGCGAGACGGTCCGGCGTCTGTCCCGGACAGCCGTGAGACCGGGCAGTCGCCGGAAATGATTGGCGCGAAAGGCGGCACGGGTCGTGATGCGCGGTTGTCACTCCCTTGGAGACGCTTTCCCCTCGCCTTTCCCGAGCCCTCCTTCTTTTCCTCGAGCTTCCGGCGACCGCGTGCGCCGGCTTCCACGACCGCGGCTTCGGCGACGCGGGGGCCGAGATCCCGCCGAGCAACCCTTCCGCGAGCGACGCTTCTACGGCTGACCAGGTCGGGCCGCGGGGGGGCCGCGTATCGAGGCTGTACTTCGCCGTGGTCGGCGACACGCGGCCTGCGACCGTGGACGATACCAGCGGCTACCCGCTCACGGTCATCGCGACGATCTTTCAGGATCTTCAGTTGCTCGACCCCGCGCCGCTCTTCGCCGTTTCTACCGGCGACTACATCTTCGCGTCCGCGCGCGGCGGCCAGGCGGCCCCGCAGCTCGGGCTCTATCTCCGGGCACGGGCAGCCTTCTCTGGAATCCTCTTTCCGGCCATGGGCAACCACGAATGCACGGGCGCGACGGCATCCAATTGCGGCCCCGCCAATTCCGACGGCGTGACGGACAACTATGCGCAATTTCTCGCGACGATGTTGGCCCCGCTGGGGCAAACTCGGCCTTACTATTCCTTCGACGTCGGCGCTTCGAGCGGATCGTGGAGCGCAAAGTTCGTGGTGATTGCCGCAAACGCGTGGGATGACGTCCAGGCGAGTTGGCTCGAAGCGTCGCTGGCTCGCCCCACGACCTACACGTTCATCGTGCGCCACGAGCCCGCCTCGGCCGCCGCCGCGCCCGGCGTACTTCCATCGGAACAAATTCAGGCGCGGTACCCGTACACGCTGGCGATCGTGGGGCACTCCCACACCTACGCGCGGAGCGGCCCGAGAGAAGTGACAATCGGCAACGGCGGTGCCCCGCTCACCTCGACCTCGGCCAACTACGGTTTCGGCCTCGTCCAGCAGCGAGCCGACGGATCGATTCAAGTCGACGCTGTGGACTACGCGACGATGAAGCGCGATCCGAGCTTCGTGTTCGCCGTCCACCCCGACGGGTCGCCGGCGCCCTAACAGGGATCACCCCGCAGGTAGGTCCACGACGAACGTCGACCCGGCGCCCGCCGCGCTCTCCACCGTGATGGTCCCTCCCGACGCTTCGACGATCTGGCGCGCGATCCACAGGCCAAGCCCGAACCCTCCGTAATGGCGCGCAGAAGCTGCCCGCTCGAAGCGCTCGAAGATGCGCCGCTGGTGCTCGGGGGCAATGCCAATCCCGTGATCGCGCACGACCAGGCGACCGGCCGCGCCGCGGCGGGAGACTTCCACTTCGATCGGTCTTCCCGCCCCGTATTTGATCGCATTGGTCAGGAGATTGGTGAACACCTGATCGATTCGCATGCGGTCCCACGAGC
>JBAULD010000217.1:0-14462 GCA_049578005.1 Polyangiaceae bacterium | reverse complement strand
GGGGGACCGTGTTTGCAGGATGCAACGTCGAAAACGCGTCCTTCGGCGCCACTCTCTGTGCCGAACGGTCGGCCGCCGCCGCAATGATATCCGCCGGGGAACGCGAGCCCGTCTCCTGCGTGCTCGTGACCGGAGGTCCGCGCCCGGCGTTTCCCTGCGGCATCTGCCGACAAGTCCTCGCCGAGTTTGCCCGCGATATTCGCCTGGTCCTCCTGGCCGAAGACGAAGCGGGACGGATTGTGGGCCGCGCTTCTGCGCGCCTGAGCGCGCTGCTCCCACATTCGTTCCGTCTTAAGTTGCGCGATCGCGCTTAGGCGTGGACCGGGCAGAAGGCCGCGGGGATACTGTGCAATCGTGGTCCCTTTCGCGCCTGCGCCTTCGCATCTCCTCGACGCCCTCCTTGCACCCTATGAACTGCTTCGGAGGGTGGGCTCACGTCCAAGCCCCCTCTACGTCGTTCGACATGGCCCGCCCGGCGGAAAGGCCAAGTTGTTTGTCGCCGAACGGTTCGACGGCGCAGCCCGTTCTGGCGCTGGCGAGTGGGCTACCTTCAATGCCGAAGCGAGGCGCATCTCGACGCTCGCGGCTTCGAACGTGGGACGCGTCCGCGAACTCGCGGTGCGCGGGGAAGACCTCGTTGCGTTCTGGGACTTCATCGACGGCGAGAGGCTGATCGAAACGTGGCTGTCCGGCATGCCATTCGAGGTCTCGCTGCGGGTCGTCCTCGACGTGCTCTCTGGTGTAGGCGCGATCCATGGCCTTCGGGACGCGAGGCAACAGCCGATGGACATGGCCCACGGCGAGCTTTCGACGGCGACGATCGTCCTCGGATTGGACGGAACCTCGCGCGTGCTCCATGCGATCGCTCGCCGCCTGCCCGGCGCCCGCGCTGAGCAAGCGTCGCTCGGGTACCTGGCCCCCGAGGTTCACGCGGCAGAAGCGTACGGGCCGTCCGCAGACGTGTTCAGCGCCGGAGTCCTGCTCTGGGAGGCCCTCAGCGGCAAGCGGCTCTTTCCTGAGGTCGATTCCGCGACCATCCTCGCGCACGTGCGACACGGAGCGATCCCGCGGGCCGAAGTGCCCGGACAGCTCTCCTGGGCAAAAGGACTCGCGGCCGTCGCGGCAAAAGCCCTCGAGCCGTCGCCGCCCGATCGGTGGCCTTCGGTCGCCGCGATGGCCGCCGAGATCCGAAAGCTCGCCGGTTTCAAGCTCGCTTCGGCCGGGGCGGCAGCGGCCTTCGCGAAGGCTGCGATCGGCGAACGCGTGAGCGCACGCCGTCAGATCCTCGAGTCGGGCGTCGACCCGGTGGGGGCCACCCTCCCGGCGCAAACGGTACCCGTGTCCGCGTTCCCCCAGCCGATCGACGAGGCCTGCGCATCTACGAGACAGGCTGGCGAGGAAGAGGGCGGTCGCCCGGTCGTACCGTCCGCATCGCTCGATCCCGAGGGTGACTCACCGGAGCCGGAGGACCAAATCCCAGCCGTGTCGCCGGCTTCGTCCGTGGACACGAGCGGAGCCCACGACTTCGCCGCGGCGTTCGACGTGCCTGCTTCGATTCCGCCGCCGCCCGACCCGTTCGAAGTGTCGCCGACATCCATCGAGACGACCGGCTCGTTCGAGCCGGATGCCGGCGCCACCCGGCGACGCAGAGTGGCCGTCCTGGGCGGCGTGGGCGCGCTCGGGCTCATCGTTTTCGCTCTTGCCGGCTGGCGCGCGGCGCACCGCGATTCCGGCCCACCGATGAGCGATCGTAGCCGGACCGTCCTCGCGGCGGCCGCTGTCCGACCGGTTCCGGCCCATTCGCCGGGTGGTGCCCCGGCGCACGCCGCGCCTGGCGCTTCCTCGTCCCCCTCCGTCAGCCCCGCCTCGCCGACTCCATCGACGTCCGTCGGGGCGACCCGCGCTTCTCGAACTCCTTCCGGCGGGAACAATTCGACCGCAACGAAACCGGCGTCCGCGGCGCCGTCACCTCCGAGGGTTCCCGTGCCTTCCCAGGCGCACTCCAAACCGAAAGCGAATTCGGGCTACGATCCGAACCCGCTCTGAGGGTATGATTCACCCAGCTTGGCGTATTGCTTCCGTCCGACAAAAATGCACTCCGCTGCAGATCGCCTTCGCGTGCTTTTGGCCTCCTGTGCGCTTGCGGGCACTCTCATCGCACCAGCGATCGGGTTGGGTGCGGGCGTTTCGCCTCTCGATGCGACACCAGAGCAGCGAAGGGAAGCGACCGACCACTTCACCGCCGGCAAGCAGGCCCTCTCCGTGGGCAATCTCGAGAAGGCCGTCGTCGAGCTGCGAGCGTCGCTCGAGATCGTCGATAGTCCCAACGCCCACCTCGAGCTAGCCCGCGCGCTCCGCGATTCCGGCAAGCCCGGGGACGCTTGGCTCGAATACGGGCGCGCGTCCGCCCTGGCGACCCAGCTGGCGCCGAAGGAGGAGCGTTACGCGAAGACCGCGGAAGCGGCAACGGACGAGCGGGTGGACGTCGAGGGGAAGCTCGCTTTCGTCACCGTCAGCGTCACCAACGCCCCCGATGGCGCGGTCATGAAGGTCGGCGGTCGCGCGCTGGCGCCCGAAGAATGGAAGGGCCCCCTGGTCGTGGCGCCCGGTTCTGTCGAGGTCGTTTTAACCGACAGCGCCGGCACGGAGATCGCCCGGCGAACGGTGAGCGCGTCGGTCGGACAAACGGTACCGGTCTCTATCGACGCATCGCCCGCGCCCACGCCTCCCCCGCCCGGGAAGGCCGCGGCCGACGTGTCGGACGACGAGAACCCAGGCTCGTCCCCGTCGACGCCGCCGCCGGCGGAGCCATCGCCCCCGGCGCCGTCGAACCCAAATAAACTTCGGCCCTACGCGTATCTCTTCGGAGGAGTCGGCGTTGCCGGGATGGCCTCGTTTACGGTGTTCGGACTCTTGTCGAACTCGACCTACAACGATTTGCAGAGCGTTTGTCCTCACGGTTGCCCTCCGGGTAAGCAGAACGAAATCGACCGGGGCAAGACGGAAGAGACCATCGCAAACGTGAGCCTGGCCACGGGTCTCGCAGGCCTGGCGGTGGGTACGACGCTCTTCTTTTTGAGTATGCCTGCCCCGGCCGGAGCCAACGTGCGCGCGTCGATGTTCGTGGCCCCCTCCCGCGACGGCGCGTACGTCGGTCTCCGGGGGTCGCTATGAAGCCGCTCCGCGTCGCGGCCGGCGCCTGCGCCTGCGCCCTCCTCTTCGCGGCTTGCACGAACGATTTCAGTGTGTTCGAGCAGACGCCGCCGGAAGATGACGCGGGCGGACAGCCGGAAGATGCGACGATCGTCGACTCCGGAACGGTTGACGTTACAGCACCGGATTCGCCAGGCGCGGACAGGGCAGCCGCCGACGTCTCGCAAGACATGACCATCGCCGACGTGGGCGAAGACTCGACGCGGAGCGATGGCGCGACCTCCGATGGTTCTCGGTCGGCCGACGCAACCGGCGACACGAGGCTCGACTCGGCAGGGGACGCTCCGGAAGATTCATTGGCGGACTCCTTCCGCGACGCTCCTGCCGACTCGAGCGGGGATTCTCCTTCGGACTCGAGCGAGGACGCACACGCCGATGCGGAGCCCGACGTTCTCGTCGATTCCCCGGAGGACGCACCCCCGGATTCGCCGGAAGACGCCCCGGCGGATGCGCCGCCCGACGTGTCGACCTGCGGCGGGGCCGGACAGACCTGTTGTCCCGGCGCTTCGTGCAGCGCGAACGGCTGCTGCGACCCCCAGACCAACACCTGCGCAAGCCGTGGATCCGCGTGCTCGGCCGCGGGTAGTGTCTGTCAGGCAGGTTTGTGCCAGGCTTGCGGCGCTTCGGGATTCGCCTGCTGCGCCGACAGCACGTGCAACGGCGGGGGCTGCTGTGACAACGACACCTGCGTGGCTATCGGCGCCACCTGCAGCAGCGGCCAGTCGTGTTTCGGCGGAAGCTGCGGGACCTGCGGAGCCAGGGGCGAGGCCTGCTGCCCGGGGAGTATGTGCATGGCGGGCAACGCGTGCGGCGACGCAGGCGTCTGCGCCGCGTGCGGCACCATTGGCCTCGACTGCTGCCCTGGGAACTCTTGCACTGGGTCGTGCTGCGATGTGGTGAGTGGGGTCTGCGTCACGGCTGCATGCACGACGTGCGGCGGCAACGGCGAGACGTGCTGTCCGGGGGTGAACCGGTGCGTCGCGGGAATCACGTGCCGGCGCAAAACGGCAGGCGCCCCACAGCTCTGTCAGTGAGCGCGGGTACAGCCACGATACGACTTGAGCGGCTAAGGGCATTCGCTCCGGCCACGCCGGTCTGAAGGGGACTCGCGTCCGGGAAGCACGGCGGACTGAGGGCTCAGCCCCTCTGTGCTGGGTCCCCAACCCACCAACAGCCGCCGCCCGAAGATGGGCAATACCGCATAACCACAATGTTTTTACGGATGGCCCGGCTCATGCTCATACGATTCCCGGTTACTGCGCCACCTCCCGGGAGCCGCTTCATGAAACTCCAAGCCACCACGGTTACCCTCCTCGGTCTCGCTGGCGCCGCCGCCCTCGTCGCAGCATGCGACGATTCGGCGGTCGGCGGCTCCAGCTCGGACCTGGGGACGAGCGTTCAGGCACTCTTGTTCGTCAAGCGACAGACGACGACCGAAACAAACGGCAGCGTGGCGGTCGACGTCGCCGGCGGCAATGGACAAGTCCTCGACTACCAGCGGTACGTGCCAGGTGGCAGTCTGAACCTGCTGTCGCCCGCGCGCGCCGACGGCGTCGTGACCAACCTGACCAGCTCTTTTCCAACCGCGGACTTTAACGGCGCCGATGTTTCGTTCGACGCGACGCAAGCCGTTTTCTCGATGAAGCGGGACGCGAACGACTCGTATCACATCTACACCGTGCAGCTAGCGCCGGCGGCTGACGGCAAGTTCGAGATGCACCAGAAGACAGCGGGCCCGTGGGACGACGTGAGCCCGATCTACATCCCCAATGGGCAAATCGCCTTCGTCACGAACGAGATGTACACGCCGATGGGAACGCGCGCCGACGAGTACGAGCACGCGCGCGAAGCGCTGCAGCTCGCGACCATCAGCGTCGACGGCGGCGACGCGGACCGGCGGCTCTTTGCCCAGAATCTTTCGCACTTGGTCGCGCCGTTTCTTCGGTACGACGGCAAGATCGGCTTCTCCCAGTGGGAACACTTCGGGCCCGTGAACGACGTCAAACTCCGCGTCGTCAATCCGGACGGAACGCAGGAGCTGGCCATCGCCGGTCAGCACTCGAAGCCGGGCGACGCGCTCTTCACCGTCAAAGAGCTCTCGCCGAACGTGATGGTCGGAATCGTCACGGCACGCGACCGAACGATTCATGCTGGTGCGCTGGTCCAGATCGACGCACGCAACCAAAACGACCCCGCTTGCATCGACCCCAAAGCCTACGCCTCGGGCGCAGTCGTCGGCCACGCGTGTCTCGACGAAGAGAACGTGCAGTACCAAGTGCTTACTCCCGACGTTCCGACGGGGAGCGACCCGTCGCCCGTCGGCCGCTATCGAGAGCCGAGCCTGCTGCCTGACGGTCGGATTCTCGTGTCGTGGGCCAGCGGTCCAGTGAACGACATGAATGAGCAATCGCTCACTCCGCCCGACTTCGGAATTTACGTCTACGACCCGAACACGAAGGCGAATCAGCTCGTGTACAACGACCGAGCCACTTGGGACGTGAACGCCCTCGCCGTCGCACCGCGGGCCGAGCCGCCGGCCATTCCGGTTACCCAGCGAATGGCCGACTCGACGATCCCGGCGCACATCGGCTCCGTCAACGTCGCACAGACAAGCTTGAACGAAACGGTCGACGGTGCGGAATTCGCCAACGTTCCGCTCGCAACTGCGCTCCAGCAAGGAGCGGTCGCGGTCCGCGTGATCGAAGGGTTCTCGAGCGAGGCGGCCAAAGGGGTCACGATGTTCGGGTTGACGATGTTCGAAGGAGCGGCGGTCCTCGGCGAAGCGCCCGTCTTCAACGACGGAAGCTGGCTCGCCGACATCCCCTCGTACTTGCCGGTCCACCTTCAACCGATCGATCAGTATGGACTGGCTATTCGCAATCAGCAGCTATGGATCCAAGGCATGCCCGGCGAAGATCGGCGGTGCGTCGGCTGCCACGAGTCGCGAACGGGCCAAGGAGTTCCGGTCCTGGGTCAGAACCCGACCGTCGCCGAGCAGCATGGCGCGCAAACCTTCACCGAGGCAATCGCAGATCGCGCCGAATATCCCTGGGACAAGAAGGTCCAGCCGATCCTCAACGCGAAGTGCGTACCGTGTCACGGCCCGTCGTCGCCGACGAATCAACCCTATTACATCACGCGCACCGATCCCGTGACAGGAAACCAGACCACGTACGAAATCCCGAGCCTCGATCTCACGGATACCCCCGTGACCGTGTACTACGACAAGAACGTAGCCACTTGGCCCGCATCGTACGTATCGATTTTCTATCCTGCGGCGCTCGAGATGGGGCAGGTCAACGTGACCGGGACGGTTCCGCCCAAGTGGGGGATTCCCGGAAGCGCCCGCGCGTCGGCTTTGACACAAAAGCTGAATCTCAACGGCTCCGTCGACGGCTCGACGGCCTGGCCGATATCGACCAATCCGATGCATCCCGAGGACCAGGGAGTGACATTGACCGACGACGAGCGCAAAACGATTGCCGTATATCCGATGGATCTCGGCGGGCAGTTCTACGCCCGCCAAAACACCGGCTTCGCGCCGTACACGGCCGGCGACCCAGTGACCCCGACGAACTGACCAAAGGAGACACCGGAAATGCGAAAGAGCAACCTATTTCAGCTCGCCGTCGGCGGTCTTCTCGCCGCTGCCGCCACGTTGTCCGCAGGCGCCGCGCACAGTGACGCACCTCGCCAGGTGACTCCGAACTCCAGCGGTCACGGGTTTGCGTCGGTCTACGGCGACATCCCGCCGGACCAAGCCGAGGCCCTGTCGACCGCGGATCGCATCAAGAGCGCGGCAGCGAGCGGCGCCCCGACGCTCGTCTGGGAAGCACTCGAGCACGGCGAGAAGGTCGAGTGCCTCGACTGCATCGGCGCTGTGGCGCCCCTGCTTTACGACTCGAACGCGAAGAATCGCGAAATCGCGGCCTGGTGGCTCCGGCGTCGTATCTTCGGTGTGTTCGGGCAGGGCGAAGTGTACCAGCAGACGATTGGAGTCCTCGCGAGCGACGGGGACCCAACGCGCAGGGCGTACGCGGCTTACGCGCTCGGCGAGTTCTTCGCGACTCCGGGAATCGCCGCCTGCGCCCAGGCCCTCGCGGGCGACACCGACCCGGGGGTTCGCGCGGCCGCGGCGAGCGCGCTCGGGCGTCTGAACGACGACGGAGGGGGGGCGCTCGGGGCCGCGCTCGGAGACTCGGACGCGAGCGTGAAGATCGCCGCCCTTCGCGCCGCTGCCCGAATCAATGCGTTTTCCGGGCTCTCGTCGGTCGCCGGGCTCACCCTGGACGCTGATGTCAGCGTTCGAAGGAGCGCGGTCCAGGTGCTCGACGGGCTGAGGGCCACGGACACGGTGATGGTGGTATTGGCCGTGGCCCAGAAGGATAGTGACGCTGGTGTGCGCGCGGCGGCGTGCCATGCGCTCGGCACCTTCGGTGACGCCACCACACTCGTCGCCCTCCAGGGCATAGCCACGAGCGACCCGGACACGTTCGTACGCGACCAAGCGCAGATCGCGCTGCGAAGGCTCTAGTCTGTCGTTACGATTGGCGGACATGCGCGGAGCGAGCTTCGTTGCCGGGGTGACTCTCGCCGTCTTCGGGGCCGTCGCTTCGGGGGCGTGTACGACCAAGGAGCCGCAGCCGTCGACCTATTTCGATCGGTCGATCGCCTTGGTGTTGCAGTCGTCCTGCGTACGTACGAACACGGGTGCCGGCTGCCACGTCGCCGACGCAAAGGGCAACGCGTTCGGCAACCTGGATCTGACGAGCTTTGCCGGGGTCGATCGGCGTCGCGACCTGCTGCTCGATTACGGGCCCTATTTGCAGCCTTCGTTGCTCGCGAAAAACGTGCCTCCGTATCGAGTCCCGCTCGAGCTCTGGGACGGCACGCAGATTCCGGTAACCACCGACATCAAGCACGCGGGCCTTTCGATCTTCGACCCGACGGCCAGCGCTTTCCTGACGTTACGCCGATGGATCGAAAACGGTGCGACCGAAGACAACACGGGTGTCGGGCCAGTCGACATTCCGCGCGAACCGTGCACCGAAATAGTTCCGAGCGCGCCCGGCTTCGATCCGAACATGGACCCGAGTACGCCGGACTTTGCTGCGTTTCAAACATTGGCCGAGCCCGTGCTGGAAACGTGCGCGGCGGGCAACTGCCACGGAACGAAGGTCAACATTCTCTATCTCACGTGCGGCCGTACTCCCGCGGAAGTGCGCTGGAACTACTTTTCGGCGGCCGATTTCATCGCGGCGACGCCCGCGCACAGCGAGATCGTCCGCCGGCCGCTCGCGACTTCGCAGGGAGGCAGTTATCACGAGGGCGGCCCCCTCTTCGCGTCCGTCCACGATCCGGGCTACAGCGCGCTCGTCACGTGGGCGGGCGCCTGGGTGCAGGCGTGGTCCCAGGCGCAGGCCGCGCCGCAGCCGCCGCAATGGCAGGGCCTCGATGCTGCATTCTTGTTTTTCGCTCAAAGGGTGCAGCCGATGCTCGTCAAGAAGGGCTGCATGATGGCCCAATGCCACTCGGCGGCGATGTTTCACGACTACCGCTTGCGCGGCGGTTCTGCGGGAAGTTTCTCGCTGGCGGCCACGCGAAAGAACTATGCCCTCACGATCGCACAGATGTCCTTCGAGAGCGATGACGTGAACATGAGCCGTCTCGTCCGAAAGAACCTCTATCGCCCCGAAGTTTTCACCGGTTCGAACGGAATTGCGCATCGCGGCGGAGCCCTCTTCGAAGACTTCGGCGCCGACGACGCGGGGGGGCAGCTCGCTACGGGGGCGGCGTGCGACCAGGGGGCGTACGACTACGACAATGGGAGTCTCGACTCGATCCCGGCGTATTGCATCGTCCGCGAATGGCACAAGCGCGAGCGCGTCGAGCGCAATCTCTCACCGGTGTCCGAGATCGTCTACGTGACGCGACCGCCGCCGCCCGGACCCGATCGCCCGCAAGACTTCGACGTCTTCGCCGGAGGGGCCACTCTGCACATCGCCGCGATCACGGCGACGGCGGGTGGGGACCTGATGCTGGGCACCGACCAGGCGCTGGACCTCACTGGGTGCGGGCTCGGCACGGGTTCGGATTTTCGGCGCCCGGCTGTCTCCTGGGACGGGGCGACGATCGCCTTCGCCGCGCGCCCGAGCGCCGACCTTCCTCTCGCGATTTACACGATGAACGCAGACGGCACCGGCTGCGCGAAGCAGCCAGACATTGCCAACCACCCGGCGACGGAAAACGGCCTCCTCGAGCACGACTTTGACCCGGCCTTCAGCCCTCCTGGGACGGACGGCGTCGAACGCATCGTGTTTGCGTCCACTCGCGGCAACCTCGTCACCGGGCCCTTCGACTACTCGGGTCCCCAGGTCACTCCCGCGGATCTGACCAAGCCGAACGCGAACCTGTACGTCCTCGACGGCCCGGGCGGTGCACCGAGGCAGCTCACCTGGCAACTCAACATGGAGCGGCTGCCGAGCTTCATGCAAGACGGACGGCTCGTTTTCACGGCTGAAAAACGAGAGAAGGACTTTTATCAGCTCGCCCTTCGCAGGCAAAATCTCGACGGAGGCGACTACCATCCCCTCTACGCGCAGCGCGCGAGCATCGGGTACACGCAGGCGACCTACGCCGTCGAGTTGTCTCACAAGGACTTCGCAACCGTCGTTAGCAACCAGAATGCGCAGCACGGCGCCGGCGCGCTCGCCGTCTTCAATCGCTCCATCGGGATCGACTTCACGAGCCAGAACAGCACGGACTATCTCGTGGATCCCACGGTCATCGAACCGAGTTCGCCGTCGGCGCCCGAAGCGAATTTCTTTCTGCACTCGTTGAGAATCCTGGCGCAGGACGGTTCGTACACCAGTCCGTCTGCGCTCCCCGACGGGAAAGTGCTGGTCAGTTTCGGCGCCGGCGATCCGGCGACGTTCGGCGGGGACTACGACCTTTATGTCCTCGACTCGGCGACGGGGAACAAGACCAAGCTGCTCGGCGCGACCGGGACTGCGGAGGTCGAGGCCGTGGCGGTGTACCCGCGCGTCGCCAAGGGGATATTCGCCTCGACTCCCGACGAGCCGAATGGACACACCGAGATTCGGCCCGGCGAGATGAACGCAGACGTCACTGTGCTCGACATGCCCGTGCTCGGGTCTCTCCTGTTCCAGAACACGCCTACCGGTCGCGTCGTCGAACGCGATCTCAAGAGCTTCGAGGTCTACGAAGATCTTCCGCCCGACCTTTCGGCTTCTCCCAACTGCGGCGCAAACGCATATCAAGACGCGTTCGGGACCATTTGCGTTCGACGGCGACTGCTCGGAACGGTGCCAGTCCTCTCCGACGGCTCAGCGCACTTTCGGATCCCGGGCGGTATGCCGATCGTGCTTCACCTCGGTGCGGACACCGAGTCCTCGCGATTGCAGCTGCCGCGCTGGCAGCGCGAGGAAATGACCTTTTTGCCGGGCGAGTACACGCATCAGTCTTTCCCCGGTGCGTTCTTCAACAACATCTGCGGCGGGTGTCACGGGTCGATCAGCGGGCGCCCTATCGACGCGGCGCTTCGTCCTGACTTTCTGACCCAGGCGTCTCAGGTCATCGCGATCGACCAAATCGCGACCGATCTCACGGGGCCGCCGTCGAGCCGAGGCGCCATAATCGGGCCGCCCTCGACACCGTGATGGCAAGGAAACAGGCCCGATGTCCCCGCCGTCTGGAGCGGCGCTCCGATATCCCCCGGCTTTCGCGCGACCTGTGCCGGGTCGGCGCGGCGGCGTCGTGACCCTCGGTCACAAAGCCGCGCGTTCGTGTGGCAATTGAGTGGTGCCTGCCCCACGGAACCGCGCCGAATGGGCGGCGCTGTAGGGCACGCTTCTCGCTAGTTCCGCGGGTTTCGTCATCAACACACTCGGCAGCGCAGCCTTCGGGCGACGCGCGTTGCACCAAGGGATAGTGCGTCATGAAACCCATAGCCTTCGTCATCGGTCCGGCCGTCGCGATGTTCTTCGTCGGGGCGTGCGCGGAAAACGCCAAGCCCCCGACCACGGCCCAGCAGTCCGCCGATCAGGCGGAGCAGGCCGCCCAGAAGGCGCAGAAGGAAGCCCAAGAGGCACGGAAAGACGAACGGACCGCCCAGCAGAAGCGCGAAGACGCGGAGAGAACGCTGCGCCGCAAAGAAGCCGAGGAGCGTCAAGCCGAGCAGCGCGCGCAGCAAGCGTCGTATCAGGCTGGACACGCAGAACATCGCGCCGCCTCCGCGATACCGCCCAACGGCGTCGCCGAGGCGCAGGCGACCACGATGGGCCACCCGGCTGCGCCGGGGCAGACCAACGCTGGCGCCCCGTCGGGACCGGCGAAGGCCGGGAAGGTCATCGTGGTCACCGCAGGGCTCCTCTTTCCGACCAACAGCGCAGAGCTCGCGCCCTCAGCCAAACCGAAACTGGACGAGCTGGCGGCTGCACTGCGCGCCAAGCCCGAGGCCAACGACGTGATTGCCAAAGGGTATACGGACGACAGGGGGCGCACGGGCTTCAATCAAGCGCTGTCGGAGCGGCGCGCCCAAGCCGTGAAGGATTACCTCGCGAGCCAGGGGGTCCCGCGCGACCGAATCAAGACGACAGGATTGGGCGACGCGAGCCCCGCGGGCACGAACAAGACGGTGGAGGGCCGCGCGGTCAATCGTCGCGTGGAAATCATCATCCGGCCCGCGTCGGGTCAGCCCGGGCAGTAGCCGGCATTCGCCACGCGCGCGCGGTTGCCCTATGCACACCACATGAGCGCGCCGCTCTCGCCTGCCAGGCCTCGGCCGATCGAGATAGCTGTGCCGGACGACGATGGTCGGTTGGTACCCCCGCGCTGGCTCGACCATGCGCCCGTGACGCGCGCCCTCATCGCCCTGAACGTGGCCGTCTTCATCGTCCAGCTGGTGATGACCGGCGGCAAGTCGATCATGAACTTGCCGGCGCACGAGGCGCTCGCCTTTGGCGCCAGCGACTCGCTTTCCACCGTGGGCGAGAACCGATGGGAGACGCTTGTCACCGCCTGCTTCTTGCACGATGGTCTCTTTCACATCGGCTTCAACATGTTGGCCCTCTGGCAGGCGGGCCCGCTTGTCGAGCGGGCGGTTGGTTCCGCCCGGATGGCGCCGATGTACCTGGCTGCTGGCGTCGCGGGAAACGCGGCCTGCGTCGGTATCGCGTGGTTCACGCGCTCCGCGCAGGTTACCCTGGGCGCATCGGGCGCGATCTCGGGCGTGCTTGCCGCGGCGTTTGTCGTCGGTTGGCGGGTGCAAGGCTGGAGCGGCCCGCTCACGCAGGCGATGGCGCGGTGGCTGGGCCTCGTCTTGGCCTTCGGCTTCGTGGCGAATCGAACCGGCGCGCACGTGGCCAACGCCGCCCACCTCGGGGGAGCGGTCGCTGCCGCCGCAATCGCCACGACGTGGCGTCGAGGCTACCGCTACTCGAGCCGCTCGACGGCCGCGATCCTCGCGGTTTGCACCGCTATCGTCGTGGGGAGCATCGCGGTTGTCGCTGTGAGGGACCGCGTTGACCCATTCGCGGCGATGCGCCTGCAGGAACGGTCCGACTTTACTGAGGAGGCGCTTCGCGAACGCCGATGCCGCGAGGCGCACGACGGGCTTTTAGCGGTGGAGCGGCTGAGGGCCAGGTTGGCGCCAGTCACGAACCTGCGCAACAGGGTCGAAGCGGCCTGCGGGCCGACCCCCAGTCCCTGAGCCGCATTTCTCGTCACAACCCCTTCCGCCGCGGCGCCGCGTCGTGGGAAGCTCGCTGCCCATGCCCTTAGAGCACCGCTTGCACGCGCGCTGCGGCGGCCTTTGTACCGGCGCCGCAGAACACGCTGCGTCCGCCGGGCGCCCGTTCGCGCTCCCTACCAGCACGCGCCACTTCGAGCCGGATCGGCCATTCGCCATAGGCCACCTGGCCTTGGACATCACGCTCGAAGTCGCGACGAAGAGCATTCACGCCGAGGCGGTCATCGACGCGCGCCGCATCGATCCTTCCGCCGACGAGTTCGCTCTCGACGCCGTCGGCTTCGACATTCAGGCGGTGCGAGTCGACGGAAAGTCTGTGCCCTGGCGCTACGACGGACGCACGCTGATCTTGTCTGTCGAGCGAGAGCGCGATCGCGTGCGGGTCGCCGTACAATACCGCGCCACCCCTCGTCGCGGCCTCTACTTCATCGAGCCCGACGAGCACTATCCGAACAAACCGCGACAAGTGTGGTCGCAATGCCAGGAGGAAGACGCGCGCCATTGGTTTCCGTGCCACGACAGCCCGAACACCAAGATGACGACCGAACTCGTCGCGCACGTGCCGAGTGGTTGGTATGCGCTTTCCAACGGCGCTCTCGTTTCGACCGACAAGCCGACGTCGGGCAACTTTACCTACGCCTGGAAGATGAGCGAACCTCACGCGAGCTACCTCGTGACGCTCGCGGCCGGCGAATTCGTCGAGCTCGGGACTACGATTCAAGTGGGCGCGCGCGAAGTGCCGGTAACTTACCTCGTGCCGAAGGGGCGCGAGGCCGACGGCTGGCGGACCTTTCGCCGCACTCCGGACATGCTCGAGTACTTCGGCGAGGTCACCGGTGTCCCGTATCCGTGGAGCAAGTACGCGCAGATCGTCGTCGCCGACTTCATCTTCGGCGGCATGGAGAACACGACCGCGACGACGATGTACGAGCACATTCTGCTCGATGAGCGCGCGGCCATCGACATAAGCTCGGACGATCTCATCGCGCACGAGCTCGCGCATCATTGGTTCGGAGACTATGTGACGTGCCGCGCCTGGTACGAGGGGTGGCTCAACGAGGGGTTCGCGACGTTCTTCGAACACATCTGGAGGGAGAAGGCGCTCGGCCAAGACGAATACGATTTTAGCGTAAAGGCGGACCTCGAGGCGTACATGACCGAGACCCACGGTCGCTACCGCCGGCCTATCGTGTGCCAAGACTACGATGCGCCTCTCGACCTCTTCGACCGCCACCTCTATGAAAAGGGCGGGCTCGTCTTGCACGCTCTGCGGCTCGAGGTCGGCGCTCCGCTGTTCTGGACAGGAGTACGTTCGTACCTGGAGACTCACGCGCGTGGGATCGTCGAGACTCGCGATCTGCTGCGAGCCATCGAGGACGCCAGTGGTCGCAGCCTCGGACGCTTCTTCGAGCAGTGGGTGTATCGGCCTGGCCACCCCGAGATCGAAATCGAAGTCGCCTGGGACAAGGGCGTTCTCAGC
>JBAULD010000216.1:0-13074 GCA_049578005.1 Polyangiaceae bacterium | reverse complement strand
TGCACGCGCAGCTCGGCTTCGAGCTCCTATCTTGGCTCATGGTTTTCGGCGAGGGAGAGCTGGCGCTCACCAATACGAGCGAGTCCGAGAGCCCTTCCGATGCGCGTGCCTTTCCCTTGTGGGGTTTTGGGGGGGGGGTTCGGGTGAGCCCGCGCATCGGGCGCTTTGGCGTGTTCATTCAAGCCGATGTGGGCGCGCTCTCGGCGCAAGTGCCGCACGACGCGCTCGCGTACCTTGGATTCCGCCACGCCGAGCGCCTAGGAGCTTCGTTCGGGGGGAGAGTCGGAGTCGAGTGGTATCAGCGAGACCGGCATTTTGCCCTTACCCTGCAGGGGGGACCGCGTTTGGCGCAAGGGTTTTCCAAATCCGAGGATTCGGCCGATGTGCCGCTCATGTGGGACGTGGCGGCAGGTCTGCGTTATACGTTTTAGAGGGGGGAACGTTCCGAGTACCGCGCCTGGACACTCACCCGAATGGCGCGCTATCCTAAGTCATAGTGAGGGGTCTGTCGTTTCAGCGCATTCGGGCCCGCCGAACCCGTCACGCGTTCACGTTGATCGAACTGATGATAGTCGTCGTCATCATCGGGATCCTCTCGACGCTCGCTGCCTACGGAGTGCGAAAGTACATCGCCAATGCGAAGACCGTAGAGGCGCGTAACGCGCTCGGCCGAATGGCGAACGCAGCGGTGATTGCGTACGAGAACGAAAAGATGGCGTCGCCAGTCCTCGGCCAGGGATCCTCGACCGGGCTAACGCGCACCCTCTGCGGCGCCGCCACGCAGACCGTTCCGAGCTCGGCTTCGGCGATCGCGGGGCACAAATACCAATCCTCTCTTGCCGATTGGAACACGGATGCCGCGACCAACTCCGGCTTTGCGTGCTTGCACTTCACGATCGACGAGCCGCAGTATTTCATGTACGGGTACGCGGTGAACGGCTCGTCTCAGCCGGGCGACACCTTCACTGCGACCGCAAACGGTGACTTGAACGGCGATCAGATTCTCTCGACGTTCCAGCTCACGGGCGCCATAAGCACCTCTTACGTCATCAACCTCGCTCCCAACATGCTCGAGGTAAACCCCGAGGAGTGACCCTCGTGTAGTAAGATCGTCGCCGGTCGCAGTGATGAGACTCGTGCGCGTCGCCCTCGCCAACGTCAACGCCACGGTGGGGGCGTGCCGGTCCAACGTCGAACGCGCCCTGGCCCTGGCGCGCGTCGCCGCTGCCGACGGGGCGACGTTGGTTGCCCTGCCCGAGCAGGTGATCGGCGGCTATCCCCCCGAGGATCTCGTCCAGTGGCGGTCGTTCGTAGAGGCCCAGCGCGAGGAGCTTCTCCGCTTCACCCGTGAGACAGAAGCCCTCTCGTGCGCGTGCGCGATCGGCCTGGTCATCGCCCGCGGATCGCATCTCTACAACGTCGCGGCTCTCGTGCTCGGCGGGCGGGTATGGGGATTCGTCCCGAAAGAAAAGCTCCCCCTCTACAACGTGTTTTACGAGGCGCGCACCCTGGCGCGGGGCGCCCCTGGTCTCTACGACACGGTTGGCGGCGTTCCGTTCGGCGACCTCGTCTTCGAACTCGATTTCGGGACGATTTCGCTCGAAGTGTGCGAGGACGTTTGGTCGCCCGACGGACCGATGCGGCGACGCTCGTATGCGGGCGCCGAGCTCGTCGTGAACCTCAGCGCATCGCCGTTCCGCCTCGGGATCGCTGAGACCCGGCGCGAGATGCTCGCCACGCGCGCCGCCGATTGCCAGACGACTGTCGCCTACGTGAACCTCGTGGGGGGAAACGACGGCCTCGTCTTCGACGGCGGCGGCTTCGTCGCGCAGAACGGTCGCCTGGTCCTGGCGGCCGAGCGCTTCAGGGAGGGCGTGGAGGCGGTGACGATCGATCTCGATCGGACACGGCGGCTTCGGACGGAGAACACGACGTGGCGCGAAGACCAAGAAGCCTTCGCGGATGCGGCCGCGACCCCGGTTCGCGTGAGAGTCGATGCGCCGACCGGAGGCCGGACGGCTCTCACTTTCGTCGTCCCGACGAACCGAAGCTTCTTTCTTCCGGCGGAGAGTCCTGCGCTGTCCCCGCGTGATGCGTTCTGCCGGGAGCTGCTCGACGCCCTCGCTCTCGGAGTCGGGGACTACTTCGAGAAGACGGGGTCCTTCAAGACGATCGGTGTGGCCCTGTCGGGCGGGCGTGACAGTCTGTTGGTGCTCTCCATCGCACGGCGATGGATCGAAAAGCGGTGGAGCCACTTGCCCGAGGGCGATCGCAGGGCGAAGGCACGAGAGATCTTGCGCGCGTTCTACATGCCCACGCGCTATTCCTCGGCCGTGACTCGAGCGGCCGCCGAGCGGGCGGCGCTCGATCTGGACGCACCTTTCATCGTCGTGTCCGTCGACGATGCGTTCGAGCGGGAACTCGAAGCGGTCGAAAGGATGCTCCAGCCCGGCGAGAAGCTGACCGCCCTCGCCCGACAGAACGTCCAAGCACGCGTGCGCGCGGAGCGCATGTGGACTTGGGCCAACTGCGCCGGAGGCTTATTTCTCCAAACGAGCAACATGAGCGAAAAAGCCGTCGGTTACGTCACCATCGGCGGCGACGGTGAGGGAGCCCTGAGCGTGATTGCCAACGTGCCGAAGACCGTCGTGAACTATCTGCTCGACTGGCTCTACGACGCGACGCACGCGGAAGGGATTCGTCTCACGCTTTTGAAGCCGGCCACGGCGGAGCTAGCCGAAGATCAAGAAGACGAGCGGGAGCTCATGCCGTTTCCCGTTCTCGACGCTTGCTTTGCCCTTTTTGCCGGAGAGAAGATGGCGCCCTCCGAAGTGGCGACGGCGCTATGTGCGGTGTTCCCCGAGTACTCGGCGGAGCGGCTCGACGAGTGGGTAGGTCGCTTCGTGCGCCTCTTCAGCGCGTCGATTTACAAGTGGGTGCAGGCTCCCATTTCGCTCCACGTGGGCAACCTCGACTTGGAGCGCGAGCGCGCGCTGCAGTTACCCGTCGTTCAAAAGGGAGAGTGGCAGCGATGATGGCGAGACCGCGGGGCCAGCCGCGCGTCCGCTTCATGCCGACGCGTTGGCCTCGCCCCCTTTGGTGAAGCTCGCGATGAACGCGATCGGTCCCCAGAGCGGAAAGAGGAGCGGTACTGTCCGCGCCACCATCGCCAGCGCGCCCAGTCCCGTCGCCCGCGTTCCATCGCGTCGCACGATGACCACGGCGCGCCCCGTCTTCACCGCGTCGGGCGCCCAAGGTTTGATTTCGAAGCGCCCGAGCCAATCGAGCAGGGATACGACGCGGGCGATCGTCCGTCCCCGAAAGCGTCTCGAATCGTAGAAGAGCTTGCGCGCTCGTACGTCCGGCGTCGCAAAGAGGGCATACACGGCGAGAGTGAGCCAGGTGAAGCCTTCGACCCGGCTCGTGGCTTCGATCAAGAGGTGGAAGCACGTGCCCCACCAGAGTGCAAAAACGCGTGTTCGACGGCCCCAGAGGCCGCCTGCGAGAAAGAGCTCGGTCCCGATGGCGAGCTTGGCGAGTGCGCTCCCGACCTCGGGCTGGCCCAACCAGTCCATGAGCGCCTGCGGAATTCCGTGCGCGACGGCCTGGTAGCCGAAAAGGTGGAAGCGCTCGACGATCACGCGCCCGCTCCGCCAATCGGGATCGAGCAGCTTCGATCCGCCGGACGCAAGATAGATGATCGAAAGCTGGACCTGGGCGAGCCGGGCCGCCCAAAGCGGGCCGACGCGCAGGTTCGCCGGGTCGCCCGCCACGCAGAAGGACCGGTCGCACGGCGAAAGCGCGAGGAGAAGCGAGAAGCAGAAGAGAGCCCACCGGTTGTGGTGGAATTCGAGCCGGTTGCAACAGAGGACATAGGTCCCCGCCAGAGCACTCATCATCAGCGAAGCCCGCGCCCAGTAACCGGCGACGACCAGCACGGCCAAGAGAACTTGGGCGACGACCAGCGACGTGTACCCCGTCCGGGAGGGCACCATGGCCTCTGGAAAAATCGGCCAATGGAACACGTCGCCAAAGTAGACGTCCTGCAGCTCCCGGGCCGCGCGCAGAGCGTTGGCGAACAGGAGGAGCCCGATCGCGACCCGCACGACGCCGAGCACATATGCGTCGCCGACCTCGTCACGCCAACGGCGGATCGCGACAAGCATCTATGGAAGCTGCCGCGAGTGGCTGAACAGCGTAACGGTGCCCGGCTCGCGTCCGTTCCTCCGGGCGATGACCTCCGCGCCGAGTCGGGTCGTTTCGGCGTCGGCGGGAATGTGATCGGCGACGTCGTCTAGCGCTTGCTGCAGCCGTGCCAGCTGCGCGTCGAGGCCGTACGAGGCGAAGAAGGGTCGGGTGTCGACTGCCGCAAGTATCTTGTCGTGAACGCGATCGTGCCATGAGAAGTGGTGAGTCTGGCCCGACCGGTCCCGCGCCGACCACTCGCCGCGCGCGACCGGCGACCAAACGCCGCCCACTTCGCGCAGGAGGTGAATATCCATGACGGACGCCTCCGGAAACATCCGAAAGCCGAAGGCGCGATCGGGCCTGAGCGGCGCAGTCAAAACAAGCGCGGCCTGGCCCGAGATCCACAAGACTGCGAACGCGACGCGACCGACCGGCCCGACATGTAGCACGTGGTCACGTTAGCCGGGATCGCAGCAGAATTCCTGCGACAAGTGCCTCGATTCCAACGTCCTGGAGCCGCGCTCAGGGCCGCCGCGGGTCGCTCACGAACCGAGCTCGCGAGCTTGCGAAGGCAGCTCTCGCGCAAGCGCGGCCCGCACGGCCCGCGAAAGAGCTGTCGGCGTGTACGGCTTCTCGACGAATCCCATCGCACCCGCCGCGAGCGCCTCTCTGGCTTCGCTGTCGGCCGTGAAACCGGAGACCACCAGCACGCGCGCCTCGGGGGCGAGCCTGTGCAGCCGGAAGTAGAATTCCTTTCCCCCCATGATCGGCATGGCCATGTCGAGCACGACCAAGTCGAACGGTCCTTCGGAGGTCCACACTTCGAGGGCGCGCCTCCCATTTTCGGCAGCACGCACGCGAAGGCCCATCCGCTCGAGAATCCGTTTGGCGGCGGCGCGCACGTTCGGCTCGTCGTCTACCAAGAGAACGGTTCGGTCGGATAGATCTGGACGGCGCCCGCTCGGGGGGGCGACCGACTCCACGGCTCGCTTCTCGACGGCGCAGGGCAAGTGGAGGGTCACCGTCGTTCCGTCGCCGACGCGGCTCTCGACTTCAGCACTCCCTCCATGGTTTCTGGCCGTGCCGTAGACCATCGCAAGTCCGAGCCCCGAGGTGGTTGCTTCTGGCTTGGTCGTGAAGAACGGGTCGAACGCGAGACGCCGCGTTTCGGAATCCATTCCGGCGCCGGTATCGTGCACGGAAAGAGCAAGATACTCCCCCGGCGCGACCGCGCGCCGGTGAGCCTCACTACCCTCGAGCCTGACGCGTGCGGTCCGGATCCGGATGACTCCGCCGTCGGGCATCGCATCGCCCGCATTCACGCAGA
This sequence comes from Polyangiaceae bacterium, assembly GCA_049578005.1. Taxonomy (GTDB): domain Bacteria; phylum Myxococcota_A; class Polyangia; order Polyangiales; family Polyangiaceae; genus Palsa-1150. The sequence goes on along the minus strand of JBAULD010000216.1, from coordinate 7,559 downwards.
GATTGACGATGGCTTGCACCAGCTGATTGGCGTCTCCCTCGACGCGAGTGTCGCCATCTTGAAGGTCGACCTCCACTTCGACTTCCGCCGGCAGCGTTGGGGCGAGAAGGTGACGCGCGCCATCGATGAGGCCCCCTGCGTCGAGGACGTCGGACGCGTACTTGCCGCGCCGGCTGAACGCGAGCAGATTGCGCGTCAGCGCGGCACCGCGCTTCGCGGCCCCGAGAATACTTCTGACGTCGTCGCGACCTACGTCGTCGAGCCGTCCCTCCTCGAGCAAGAGCTCCCCTACCGTCGTTATCGACGTGAGCATATTGTTCATGTCGTGCGCTACTCCGCCGGCCAGCCTCCCGACGGCGTCCATCTTTTGTGCGTGTAGCAGTTGCTCTCGAAGCTTCTCCCCCTCGGTCTCTGCCCGCTGGCGCTGCGCGAGCTCGGATTTCGCGTTGGCCACCGCGTCGCGAAGCCGCTCGCCGCGGACTCGATCGCGCGCGCGCAGGAGCCCGACTCTCGCATACGTCCGAACGCGCATCCAGTGCAGGAGCCCGGCCGTGATGGCCGCGGCCACCAAGCCGAATGCGTTCGCGAAGACCGCCGCGCCGGAGTTGCTTTGCGCGGCGACGACCGACCAGGCGCTCACCGTCACGAACGTCAACGCGACCAGCCAGGCAAAGGACCGCAGGACGCTGCTCGCGCACACGATGAGAAGGACGAGGTTTGCTGTACGGAGTAGGTCCGCTGTCTGGTGGATCGTCCATATTGCGTCTGCCGCAAGAACGAGCGCGATGAACGTCGCAACCGCGTCGGAATAGCGATGCGCCGCAGACCAGCGAGTCCAGATCGATGCCAAGAACAGGCAGAAGGTCGCCGTTCCGACGTCGCACGCCACGATGCCCCATCGGACGGCATCGGGCAGGACGAACGCGTCGACCGCTGCGTTGAGGAAAATCACGAGTCCGGCGCAAGACAGCACGACGGGCATCATCTCGCCGAGCGCACGTTCGAGCGGTTTGCTCAAGTCGTCCGGTAGTACTCGTCTAGCCATGCCCGCCCCGCCCCCTCCGGTGCAACGGCTCGCGAACCCCTCCGGCTAAGGCGCGCGTGGACGAATGGTCGGCGTCGCGACCACCGACGCCTCCGGGCCCCGCCCGCGTGCGCGTGTGCAAGATACAAGTTTGCGGAAAGCGCATCTCGTGCCCTCTCAGGTGAGCTTCTCGGTGCCGCGGCGGACTTGCCGGACGGCGAGGATACCGCGGCGAGTGACGGATCGCCCTCGCGAGTGCTACTTCTCGCGGCGTGACGACACGGGTCCGTTTCGCCCCTTCGCCTACCGGCTACCTCCACATCGGGGGTGTGCGTACCGCGCTGTTCAACTGGCTCTGGGCGCGCAAGACCGGAGGCGTTTTCGTCTTGCGCATCGAAGACACCGACCAGGAACGCAGCACGCACGAGAGCGTGCGGGTCATTCTCGAGTCGCTCAAATGGCTGGGATTGAGCTGGGACGAAGGACCCGAAGTGGGCGGTTCGAGAGGCCCGTACACGCAGATGGAACGCCTGTCCATCTACGCCGAATACGCAGAGCGGCTGATCCACGAGCGAAAGGCGTACCGCTGCTACTGCACGAAGGAAGAGCTGGAGGCGCAGCGCGCAGCGCTCAAAGCGCGCGACCCGAAAGCGACGTTCAAGTATCCGGGGACGTGTCGCGACCGAAAACCCGAGCCGGGGCTGCCGTTCGTCGTCCGCTTCAGATCGCCTGAGGCGGGCGCAGTGACCTACGTCGACAAAGTGTTCGGCGAAGTGACGACCCCCAATGCAGCGCAACAGGATTTCGTGCTGCTGCGCAGCGACGGGGTTCCCCTTTACAACTTCGGCGCCGCGGTCGACGACATCGCGATGGGTATCACGCTCGTGGCGCGCGGGCGCGATCACATGGTGAATACGCCTCCGCAGATCTTGCTTCATGAAGCGCTCGGCCGTCGGCCGCCCGAGTTTGCGCACCTGCCGATGATGTTGGCGCCCAACGGTGAGAAGCTCTCCAAGCGACACGGCGCGGTCAGCGTCGGACAGTACCGAGACCAAGGGTACGCACCTGCGGCCGTGCTCAACTACCTCGCGCGCTTCGGCTGGTCGCACGGCGATCAAGAGGTGTTTTCGGTCGCCGAGCTCGTCGCCGCCTTCGACTGGGAGCATTGCAACCGTGCGGACGGCAAGTTCGACGCGAAGAAGTTTCTCGCGATCGACCACGAGCACCTCAAGAGCGAGAGGCTCGTGCCAACCGATGAGTACGTCGGCCGGACAATCCCGTTTCTCGAAAAACGGGGCCTCCCGGCCGTGGATCCCCCGACCGTAGAGCCGGCGATTCCGATGATTCGAGAGCGTGCGACCACCTTTGCGGACGCCGCCGACCGCCTCGATTTCGTATTCCGCGATCCGCCCGCCATCGACCCGACCGCGGCGGCGAAGTTCCTCGTCCCCGAGAACGCACCCAGGCTGCTCGAACTCGCTGCTGTGCTCGAAGAAGTCGCTTCGTGGACGACCAACGGAATCGAGACAGCGGTGGAGGCCTGGTTGGCTCGGGCGGGCCTCCCGATAAAAGACGTGGCTCAACCTGCGCGCGTCGCACTCACGGGGCGCACGGCGAGCCCGGGTCTCTTCGACGTCATCGCCGTCTTGGGACGGCTCCGAGCGATCGCCCGACTTCGGGCCGCGGCAAGCGCAACCTAACCTCGATCTCGCGTGATGCCCCTGCGTCTTCGCGGCGGGCCCCTCTTACTTGCCTTGCTTGGCCGCCCACGAATCGCGAAGGCCGATCGTACGGTTGAAGACGAGCGCTCCCGGCTTCGAGTCCGGATCGACGCAAAAGTATCCCACTCGCTCGAACTGAAAGCGCTCGCCGACAGCGGCATGCGCGAGAGCCGGCTCGACGCGCGAGGTCAGGACCGTCTCGCAGGAATGCGGGTTGATGTCGGCGAGAAAGTCGTCGCCTTCCTCGCCGGGGTGCTCGGTCCTGAAGAGACGATCGTACAGGCGGAGCTCCACCGTGGGCGCTCGCATCTCCGATACCCAATGCAGGGTCCCCTTTATTTTGCGCCCGTCCTTCGGATTTCCGCCGCGCGAATCCGGGTCCCACGTGCAGCGCAGCTCCACGACTTCACCGCGCTCGTTTTTCACGAGGCCTTCGCATTTGATGATGCAGGCGTACCTGAGCCTCACCTCCGCGCCGGGTGACAACCGAAACCAGCCCTTGGTCGGATGTTCCGCGAAATCCTCGCGATCGATGTAGACGACGCGAGACAGCGTCAGCGGGCGCGTCCCCTGAGCAGGATCCTCGGGATGCCAGGGCGCATCGAACCGCTCCTCCCGCCCGTCCGGAAGGTTCTCGAGTACGACCCGCAGCGGCCGTACGACGCCCATGGCTCGCTTGCAACGCGCGTTGAGATCCTCTCGGACGGCGTGCTCGAGCAGAGCGACGTCGACGAAGCTATTGCGCTTCGAGACACCGATCCGATCGCAAAAAACCCGGATCGCGTCGGGGGTGTAACCCCTTCTTCGCAACCCGGCGATGGTCGGCATCCGCGGGTCGTCCCATCCCGACACGTGTCCGCCCTCGACGAGCTGCTTCAGCTTGCGCTTCGAGAGTGTCGTGTAGGTCAGGTGGAGGCGCGCGAACTCGATTTGCTGCGGGCGGGGCTCGAACTTCACATGGTCGAGAAACCAGTCGTAGAGCGGGCGATGATTCTCGAACTCAAGCGAGCAAACCGAGTGCGTCACACCTTCGATCGCGTCGGAGTAGCCGTGCGCGAAGTCGTACATGGGGTAGATGCACCAGGTGTCGCCAGTGCGATGATGATGCTCGCGCCGGATCCTGTACATCACCGGATCCCGCATGTTCTGGTTGGGCGACTCCATGTCGATCTTCGCGCGGAGAACGTGGGCGCCATCCGGAAACTCGCCCGCCCGCATGCGGCGGAAGAGGTCGAGGTTCTCGGCGACGGGTCGGTCGCGGTAGGGGCTCACGCGGCCAGGCTTGTAGAAGCTCCCGCGCCCTTCGCGGATCTCTTCGAGCGACTGACTGTCGACGTACGCGGTACCGGCCTCGATGAGCTCGATCGCAATCTCGTAAAGCCGCTCGAAGTAGTCGGACGCAAAGTACATCCGTGGCCCCCAGTCGAAGCCGAGCCAGCGGACGTCCTCCTGGATCGACCGTACGAACTCGTCCTCTTCGGTGGTCGGATTGGTGTCATCGAAGCGAAGGTTGCACACCGCCCCGGTGACGTTTTGGGCAACGCCGAAGTTGAGGCAGATCGACTTGGCATGGCCGACGTGGAGGTACCCGTTCGGCTCAGGAGGAAAGCGCGTCATGACTTTGCCGCCGTTCTTGCCTTCGGCGACGTCGCGCTCGATCATCTCAAGGACGAAGTTCGGGAGCTTCTCGGTGGCGGACCGTTCGGGCTTGGGTTCGGACGCGTGCTTCGGCTTCTCTTCGGTCATGGGCACTCGCTGCTGGGATGTAGCAATCCGCGAGGCACCATCCTAGTCTTTCGCGGCCTTGACCATGCAGCCGCCCGTGCTGGCGCCGCCGGACGCCAGCGGATTCGACTCCGTGCTCTCGGCCTTCAAGCCGCTTCTGCCGATTCCAGTTCTGCTGGTCGTTCTTCCGGCGCTCTGGCTCTTGTTTCGAGGGACTTGGAGGGAGCTCGACGCGGACGCCGCGCTTTGGCGCACAAAACTCGTGGCCGAGCGGCGCACCGACCTCCGGCCGATCGTGGCGCTCGTCTTGTGCGCGGTGATCATCACGCTCCAAGAGTACTACGGTGGTCGCGTCTACTATGATCAAACGATTCGGCCCTGGCTCGGGAAGCTCGAACTCCTTCATCCGCGAGCCATCAAGCTCGCGAAGTACGACGAGCTCTATGCGTTGGGTTGGTGGGCCTTTGCGCGCGTCGCCGGTTACTCGTTCGTGCCGTTCCCCGTCTGGAAGGTGTGTTTTCCGAAAGACTCCCTACGCGATATGGGTCTTCGGACCGGCGGCTTCTTCAAACACGCCTGGATTTACGGCACCTTTTTGTTGCTGGTCCTTCCGCTGCTTCTGCTCGTTTCGCGGCAGCCCGACTTTGGCTCGTATTACCCGTTCTATCGGGGCTGCTCGCGCTCCTGGTTCGACTTTCTCGTCTGGGAGGCAATGTACTTTGCTCAGTTTTTCGCCCTCGAGACGTTCTTCCGAGGCTTCTGGCTCGGTGCCCTTCGCCGGAGCTTCGGTTCGGGTGCCATCTTTGCGATGGCGGTCCCCTATTGCATGATCCACTACGGAAAGCCCTTTCTCGAGGCGAATGGCGCGATCATCGCCGCGGTCGCGCTCGGGTCGCTTTCAATGAAGACGAAGAGCATCTATCAGGGCTTCCTCGTACACATCACCGTCGCCGGTCTGATGGACTGGTTGGCGCTCTACCACCGCCATGCGCTGCCGACCTCCTTCTGGAGCCCCTAGCAAAAGGCTGTTGGCCTCTGACCGGGGGGTCGGGGCGGCTGCTGACCGTCAAGAGCCGGACGGGCCGGTGGGACCCTTTTCGAGAGAAGCGCGCGCGTTCGCGAACGCTCGGGCGCGAATGGCGTTGCGAAGGGGTCCGTCGTACAGCGACTGCATCGCCTCCAGCACTGCACCCGTCGCAGCGGGCGCTTCGTTCCACGGCCCGCTCGCAAGACGCCTCCAAAGAAGCGACTCGAGTGCCCTCGGCCGCCGAGACAGGCCTGCAGCCGCGCGTCGGACGACCTCGACCGACGTCGGATCCGAACGCATCGCGCGTAGGTAGAGGCCTTTTGCGCTCCCCGGTCCACCCACTTGCCTCGCCAAAAGATCGGCCGCATCGCAAAGGGCCTGCGCCCGTTTCGGCCCATCGGACGCTTCCGCAATACGGCTCTGTGCGAGACGGAGCGCTTCGCGCGACGCCCGGCGCCTCGTGGACCAGGGGGCGAGCGGTCGCACCCGCCAAAGAAGCACGACCAAGAATGCCCCAGCGGCAACGATGAGCGGCACGAACGAGTCCTGCATGTGCGCCGCCCTCTTCTACCCCGAGCCGCGCAACTTGCAGAGAGCGGCTCTGCTTGGCAGAGTTAAAGTGGTGATCCGCTTGCTTCGCATCATTCGCGCCGCTGCGATCTTGCCGCTGTTGCTGCTCCCGGCCGTCGCCCAAGGCGACATCTACACGTACACCGACGGTGACGGAACGGTCCACTTCGCGAATAGCCCTGGGAGCGACAAGCGATACCGCCTCTACATTCGGGGCAACGGCTGGCGAAAGCAGGGCTCCGCCCCGGGCGTCACGCCCGTGCCCCCGAGCGACCGCGACGTCGCGCGCTACACCCGGTACGACGGATGGATCCGCCAGGCCGCCACCCTCTACCAAATTCCCGAACAGCTCGTACGCGCCGTCATCCGCTGCGAGAGCGACTACGATCCTCGGGCCGTAAGCGTCTCGGGCGCGCGGGGACTCATGCAGCTCATGCCCGACACGGCCTCGCTCATGCTCGTCCGCGACATCGACGACCCCCACGACAACATTTTCGGTGGCGTGCGCCTTTTGCGCGTTCTCGCCAACGAGTTCAACGGCGATCTCGAGCTCACCATTGCCGCCTACAATGCCGGGGACGGGGCGGTCATTCGCTTCGGCGGAATCCCTCCGTTTCAAGAGACCCGCGAGTATGTCGTGAACGTCACCCGCTTCTACCGCCGGTACCGAACGACCTCCGACCCGCTCGAGGCGAGTCTCTGGAGAGAGTCGCGAGACTGAGGCCGGCCGCGCAGGAGCGCGTGGGGGGAAAGGGCGGCGGGGAAGGCGAGAGACGGGGGAGGGGCGGCGGAGCGGCGGGCGCGGTGGAAAGGGCCAGGTGACTGGAAAGGGCGACGGATCCTGCGCTTGCGGGAAGCTCCATCGATTGGTAGGTTGCGCGCTCGTTTTCGCCGCGCGAGTCATCTCGCGCACCCTCGAAAGGAAGAGATCATGGCCACAAAGAGCCCGCTCGCGCTCATGAAGGAAACGTTCGGCGACAAGGCGAAGCTCGTTCAAGCCGTCGAAAAGCTCGCAGGTGAAGACTTGTGGGTGGCGCGGACCAACAAGGACAAGGGGCTAGCCCACGTTTCGAACGCGAAGCTCTTGCGCCTGCACGCGACGTTCACGGCGGTGAAGGAAAAGTTCGGAACGCGTGAGAAGCTCATCGACGCGATTCTGGATTTGCAGGGGCGCTCGAAGGACACGGGTTTGAGGGCGACGCTCGGAGGTTGGCCCGTCCCCCGCCTTTACGATACGTACAAGTCCGCTGCGAAGCGGCTCGCCTAGAACCCTGGCGCTTTTCGCGGATAGCTTCGGGATCCCGGCGTCGAGCGTGCTCGCCGTACGGTCGTGACGGTCGTACGCTCCGCGCGCTCGCCGCCGGCCTCGCTCGCTCTCGACTCTGAATCCCCCTACTGGTCAAGCGAGGGCGCGCTTTTTTCGTCGTCTCCGTTGTTTTTCTGGCAGTGGGCATGGAGCTGTCCTGTGAGCCCAGTTGGGCGGTGAGATGCC
>JBAULD010000215.1:0-1843 GCA_049578005.1 Polyangiaceae bacterium | reverse complement strand
ATCAGGTCTTTGGGGCGGATCCGCTCGGCCTTCCTGGAGAGTTGAACTTCGACCCGAGCGGTAACCCGGTGACGACGGCTTGGTGACTAGCGGAGCCTTGGCGCCAGATGGTTTTGGCAGATTTCGCCGCGGCCATCCTCGAATAACCTAACCCGACGCGCCAGTCGCTCCCGTTCGAGCGCGCCACCCCGAAAGCGAACGGACCCCTCTCGCAAGCCTCGAGCGCCTGGCCCCGCGCGCACCTGAGCGCGGGCCGGACGTCTTTTTCACGATGCTCAAGTACATGCGAACGTTGACGGGGCTTTGTGCCGTCGTTGCGGTTCCTCTGTCCGGCTGCGGCGACGCGCCCGATCGGTGGGGATCCCCTAGTCTCGTGACAGCGCGGTGATACAAGTTCCCGCGAACGGGAAAGGAGCGCCAGCAGGCGCGGGTACTGCGCGGTCTCGCACGTCGCGACGGCCTCATCGTGGGTCGACATGATCGGTGAAAAGAGGGTAAGGGAGCGGACCAGTCCCCTCACGCGGTGCCCGGGCCGATGTAAACCGCCCGGGAACGGAATCGCAGCGGCGCCTCTCCGTACTCCTCGAGCGCGTGAGCAATCCACCCCGCGCTGCGCGCCGTAGCGAAGATGGCTTCGGTGGCACCAAACGGCATGTCCAGCGCGAACGCCAGGGCCCCCAGTGCAAAGTCCACGTTGGGCTTGGCCCACCCGGCGCGGGAGGCTGCCTTGGTCACGTCTTCCATTAGCCGTCGATCTTTCGGTTTCATCAGCGGCGCGAGCGCCGTTAGAAGGTATGCTGCTCGCGGATCGCTGCCGCGGTAGACTGGGTGTCCAAATCCCACCGCGACGGGTGCCCCGTCGTCCACATGCGCCAGCGCGAGCTCGGGGGAGGACTCGGCCGCGCGCTCGAACATGCGATGCACAGCCAGGGCGGCCTTGCCGTGCAGGGGTCCGCTCAACGCCCCGAGGCCGGTCATGACGACCGCAAACGGATCCGCGCGCGTGGACGCGGCCACTCTCGCAGCCAGGGTGGAAGTCGCGAGCTCGTGGTCCGCCAAGAGCACCAACGCCGCATTCAGCAACGCGACCCGCTCACGCGTAGCCTGCAGAGGGGAAACCCCATGCCAGAGGCGATCCGCCAGGGCGAGTTGCCCGTTCTTCCCGGGGCCCTCGATCTGCTTGACCGCCGAAAGGCGCGGAAGCAGTTGCGCGAAGCTCGTGATGAGGGCGCGGCCATGCGCGGTGACCGCGGGCAACCGCAGGTCGGTTCGGAGCGGGTGTGCACACGCCAGGGCCGCAGTGACCACCGCGAAGCGATCCGCGGGCGCGGTGGCTGCCGGCAGTGGCGAGGCTGCGGCCCGGGCGACGCGAACGCCCAAGGGCGGAGCCGGCCACACGACACGGTCGGGCAGCGTGCCGGTCCACAGCAGTTCCGCGACCGCCTCGAACGTGGAGTCGCGTGCGAGCGCGACTGCATTGTGACCGCGAAAGAGGAGACGGTCGTCGTGAATCTCCGTAATCGAGGTCGCCAGCGATACGTCGACGGTACCCACACGCGACGATTCTCGCCTCGGGCGACCATGACGCGCCAAGCGTTCGACTTCGGCGGCGTCGAAGCGGCTCGTACGCCCGTCGGCCGCAACGACCCGATCGAGCACGCCGCGGCTGACGTACGCGTAGACCGTTTCGACTTGGACGCCGAGGCGCTTGGCGACTTGTTTGGCCGTGAGGACGTTGCGTATCATCCACGTTGACTGTAATCAACGTTGACGAGTCGGGCGAATTATCAAAACTCGCTCGTATGACGAGCACCGAGGCCGCGCTACTCGATCGCATCTGGTC
>JBAULD010000214.1:0-2221 GCA_049578005.1 Polyangiaceae bacterium | reverse complement strand
GTTCCGCCGCCTCGCCTGCGGCCCCCGCTGCTGCCGCCGCGCATGAGGACCATGACGAGAAGAACGATGACGACGAGCAGTCCGGCTATCCCGGCGACGAGCGGCCAGGACAGCGGCTTCTTCGAGGCCTTGAGGGTGAGCACGGTCTTCTCGTCGACCGCCGACGCCCGATGGCCCTTGTTGTCGTAGACGACCAGCCGCGCGACGGTGCTGTCGCCCGAGCCCTCGAGGACTTTGTCGTCGTCGGGCACGTTGAACGTCACGTACCCGTCGCCGGCGGCGACCGCGGTCCCGAGCATGTGCTGCGCCTGGAGCTGCTGCATGGCCTTCTTGGCGACCTCGGGGTCTCGGGTGGCCGTCTGCGGCGTCGTCTTCGTGCCGGCAGGGATGAAGTACGCCTCGGCGCGCTGCTTGTCGCCTCCCCAGCAGAAGTCGCCGTACACGGTGAACTGGCCTCCTGGGTAAAGAGGATTGGCCTGCGCTTCCTGAATTGTCTTGGCGAAATCGACGTCGAGCGGCCACTGGGTCGGATCGATGCCGAGCGGCACTTCTTTGAACGTCCCGTCGGGCACGATCATCGGGCGCGTGTTCTCGAAGACGAGGTTGAACGATTGTTCGACGCTCGGGTTCACGCAGCTCATCGTCCAGTGGACCAGCCACATGTCGTTGAAGCGGGTCCTGACGAGGCCTGAGATCGTCTTGGCCTTCGACGCCCCTTGCCCTTCCTGGACGATGTCGAAAAATCCCCCGATCTCCGGATTGGCCAGGGCCTGCATGAACGTCGCTTCGTTGTTGCGATAGATGCTCTCGGTCAGGCTCGCCTGGTTGGGCAGCCAGATGGAGATCACGGGCAGCGGCGTCTTCGGCAGCGACGTGTTGTCGGGCGGGAAGCGTCCCTGGTCGAGATACTGATGGAAGACGTCGGCGTTCGGGCTCGCGCTCTCGGCATCGCCGCGCCCGGCGCCGTTCGAAAGAAGCACCATCGCCTGGTGAAGAGGGACCGCGTCCGGCTGATCCGAATTGCCGAGCGACCCGAACGCGTCTTGGGTCATGCTCTTGATCTCGCTGAAGAGCGCGCGGTCGCGGCCGTGGGACGGGGTCGGCGACTTGAAGTCGTTGAGCGCGTTTCCGAGGTCGGCGCGCTGCTTGTATGTCTTCCACTTGGTGTCCTTCACGACCTGGACGTCGTCGAAGAACATGAGATCCATGAGGTCTCCCGGTTGCATCTGCTCGATGAACTCGTGCGCGATCGTGCGCGCGTCGCCGAATCGCGATCCCATGCTGCTCGCGGCGTCGACCGCGACGAGCCACGCCGTTCCTACGTTCGGCTGGTTCTGCGCTTTTCCCCACTGGATCTTGTCGACGAATTTCGTCAGTTGATCTTCGCCCGCGACTTTGACGAGGAAGTGAGCATTCTGCTCGGGGAACGGAAACGGATCCCAGAGCGCCCCCGGCTTCTCGAGCTGCTCGCTCCAGCACGCCAGCGTGTTCGTGGGGGCGACGCCCGAGCACGGCTGCACGACGTCGCTCAGGCGCTTGAACTGGATGACTTCGAGGACGGTCGTGAGGATCGGCTTGCCGTTTTGCAAGCCGGCGCGGGGATCAATCCGCAGGATGTGGGCCTCCGGCGCCGCGAACGCCGAGCGAGCGGAAAAGCCGAGGACGGCGAGCAAAAGGGGCAAGAGGAAGAACGACAGTCGTCGAACCATTTCGGCGTGACCTCGTCGGTTGCAATGCGCTGGAGCGTGTTCGTCAGACGCGGCCTATGACCTTGGCGATGGTCGTGTATGCGCCGAAGCGGACGCGGTCTCCGTCGCGAAGGTCGCGCCGGCCGTTGAAGCCAATGTGTTCGTCGTTGACGAACGTCCCGTTGGTAGAGCCCGTGTCCTCCACGACGATCGTCCCCGCGGCGGCGTCGACGAGAATTGCGGCGTGCCGGGAGGAGATCGTCGGATCTTGCAGTGCGATGTCGATTCGGTCCGCGCTTCCCAGGCGCCCGACCGTCAGTCGCCCGCCGGTGAGCGGCCAAAAGTCGCCGTTGGCGTTCGGGGCGTACGCGACCAGAAAGCCCCGTAGGGCCTTTGGCGGGACCGCGTCGCGCGAAGGGTCGGCCGCGACGGGCGCGGGTCCGAAGCCCGGCTGAGGTGCCGGCGAGAATGCCGCCGGAGAAGCGGGCTGCGGGGCGAAGGCAGGCTGCGGGGACGCTGAGGTCGGGTACGGG
>JBAULD010000213.1:0-1924 GCA_049578005.1 Polyangiaceae bacterium | reverse complement strand
TCGCAAGCACAGGTGGACCTTTTCTGGCGAGCGGCGAAGCCGCCCAAGAGGCTGCACGATCGGCCGCAAGATCAGATTGAGGCATCTGCGAGGGCGAGGAACTCGTCGAGAATTTGTAGGAGAACCGCGCCTGCTGCACGTCGGTCGCGTCGCAGAAGCCGACGACCTCGAGCGGATCCTTGATGCCCGATCGATTCCGGCACACCGTGGGGGTGCTCGCCTCGTTCGCGGGCTGCTCCGTCACTTTTTGTGGCGGCGCTCGCCGGCGGCGCTTTGGTCCACGTAGGGGTTACGCCTGCCCAGTGTATCGCTTCGGCCGCGGTGAACCAGATCCTGGACGGGACGTTCAAGGGCAAGATGGCCATTACGAGTGTCCGCTTGCTCCGCCCTGTCGCGTGACACATCGCGCGTCGCTACTTGACGAGCCTTGCGCGCTGAAGCAGCGCGCCGCTCGCGTAGAGCACGGAGACTCCGCCGACCGCCGTTACCGTCGCGACGATGGGCACGTCCCATCTGCGGAGGACCTTCGCCATTCGTGGCAGCGCGGCGATGAATGTAGCGGCCATCTGGGGTCCCTTCATGTCACCGCGTCCGAGCATGAACGCCGCAACATTCGCCGACAGGAGGGCGCCACGCTCGAGGGCGTTCGTCCGGATTCGCGCGTCCTTGGTCAGCACGACCCAGCCGCGCTGCCCGACCGCCTGGAGCCAGTCGACGTCGCGGGCGTCGGGCTCGAACTCGTCGTCGTGGACGACGACAAGATGCCCGGCCTCGCGGAGGGCGCCGGCGACGAAGACACCCCCCAGCGACCGGTCGACGAAAAAGGTATAGGGCTCAGCTAGCTTCACGCAGTTCGGAGCGAACAGCGTCGTCGATCAGCTCGACCGAAACGCGGTAGTCGGCGGCGAGCTCCGCGGGCGATTCGCCCGCCCGGTAGCGCTCAACGATGACCTCCACTCGGATCCCGGTCCCTGCGAGCGTGGGCCGACCGAAGCCGCGCTCCGCGTCGATGACGATGCTCTTCGGCTGCGGGTTCGCAGCGCTTCGCACGAGCGGGAAAATTCGGACCGCAAGGCCATTACGGTCCCAGTCGACCCGCTTGAGGCTCGACTCGAGCGCACCTCGCATGGCGACCTGACCGTCCTTGGAGGCATTGACCAACTTGCCCCACTTCTCGACGAACAGGTCTACCCCGTCGGTCTTGAACCTCGCGTGAATGAGGGGCCGCTCGACGTGAAGATCACGCTGGACGTATTGGATTGCCTTGCGCACGCGCTGTAAGGCGACACCGTGTCCCCGGCGGATGGCCGCGAGCACGAACGCCTCGACCAGATGGGAGAAGGTGAGGAGGCGAGGCCTCGATTGCGGCAGGACGAGCAGCCCCTTCTTTGGTGCACCCTCTCCCTGAATCCAGGTCTTTAGCGTGCTGCTTGGGACCCGCACGAGCGCGGCCGCCTCCGCCACCGTGTACGCAGGGGTGGAGCGGGGATCGATCGGAGAGTTGACGGGAGACACCTCGCCGAGCGTATCACGCGCACGCTTCGAGGCGTCGGTTCAGCAGATGCGACGGCCGCAACTAGTCGCAGCAAAGGAGGGTTGTCCAGCCCTTGCGCGCGTAGCCCGCGCGCCCCAGGCTCACGGCCGGCTACCATGGCCGGCGTCGAGGTCACCATCAATGTAGCGCTGCCGAGCACGGCTCTGACCCATGAGCCCGCAGCTGCATTAGAGCGGCGCCTGCGGCTTCTCTGGGCGCTGGATGAGATCCGGGCGGGGCGAACCACGCGCATTCGGGCTGCTGGGTGGCTCGGCTTGCCGCTCGACGAGTTCCTCGCCCTCGCAGATACCCACGGGCTCCCTGCGTTCGACTACGACCCGGATGATTTCAAGTCCGAGCTCGCTTCGCTCACGTCCCCGATCCCGATGG
>JBAULD010000212.1:0-1540 GCA_049578005.1 Polyangiaceae bacterium | reverse complement strand
CGGGGGCGGCGCCGAGTCCAAACGCGAGCGCCCAGAGTGCCGGGCGTTCGCTCGATCTTCACTCGCTCGCCCAGAGCGCTCCTGCCATCACGCCAACCGACGACCCGAACGGCGACGCGCCGAAGGGCTCGAGTGGGCAGAGCCTCACCGAGGGTCAAGTGCAGCAAGTGATCGCCGCACACAGAACGGCGATCGGGCGAGTTTGCTGGGAGCGCAACCCGACCAGCAAGAACGCCGTAAACGTGAGCGTCCTCTTGACCGTCGGCGGCGACGGAAGCGCCCAAAACGTCAGCGCTACCGGCGACGAGGGCTCGGTGGCGAAGTGCATCGAGAACGACGTGCGGACGTGGCGTTTCCCGGCCACCGGCTCGTCGCAGCGGACCAACTTCTCGCTCAAGTTCGTCCGGCAGTAGCCGGGCGCTTCACGGCCACCGGGCGCCGCGCCCTGTTCAATCGTCTCCGAATTCTCTAGCCTTCGCTCGACCCGGGACACTAGGAGGCTGGCCATGACTTACGATCGAAAGACCCGCGTGCGCCCGCTCGTTGCGCTCGGAGCCGCCGCGCTTTTGCCGCTCCTGGCCTGTGGCAATAGCAACCCGCCGCCCGCCACGGCGAGCGCCCCGGCGGCGACTGTGGGAATGGCGCAGCCTCCGCCCGCCGGCTATTCCACCGCCGCGCCCCCCGGATATCCGGGGGCTGCTCCTCCCGGCTATCCGGGCGCTCAGCCCCAGGGATACGCTCCAGCGCAGCCCGTCGCCCCTGCGCCCGCCGCCGCCCCGCCACCGGGATACGCCACTCCGTACGCGACGGCTTACCCGCAGCAGGCGCAGCCCGTTCCCGGGGTCTCGCCATCGCCCGCGCCGGCCGCGTCCCAAACGCCGCCTCCGCTCGCGCCGACCGACCCGAACAGCCTCCAAGGTATCCTGCAGGGGATCCAGAGTGCGTTCCCCGGAGTCGTCGTGCCCGGCGGCGCGGCCTCGGGCGACCTGACGGACGCAGGGCTCAAGCTGCTCGCGACTCGCGCCGCTCCGGGCATGCAGCCGGAGGGCGACCAGCTGAAGCAAAACCTGACCGAGGGCCAGCACGCGGTCATGATGCTCACCCTGCAGGCGGGCAAGTGCTACGCGATCCTGGGCTTCTCCGTGCCGGGCGCCGTCAAAGATCTCGACCTCAATCTGCTCGCGCCGCCGTTCTACATGACGCTCGCCGGCCAAGATCTGACCCACAACAACACCCCCTCCATCGGCGGCTCGCCCAACCCAATGTGCCCGGTCGTCCCCTTCCCGCTTCAGTACAAGCTCGACGTTTTCGCGAAGAGCGGGTCCGGCCAAGTCGCCGTTCAGCTCTACTCGAAGACCAAGTAGACTCGCGGCCCATGACCACGACGGCGCGTCACCTCCTCTCTCTCTCGATCTCGGGACTCGCTGCCCTCGTCGCCGCAGCCTCGTGCGGCGGCAAGCCGGCCGAAGCCCCTGCCTCGCCGGTCGCGAGTGCCTCGTCCTCGGAGGCCCCCAGCGCACCCGCCAGCGCGGCCGTGGCT
>JBAULD010000211.1:0-3118 GCA_049578005.1 Polyangiaceae bacterium | reverse complement strand
GGCTTAGCGAGCGAAACGAGATCCCCCACGCCCACGGTCTGCGCGCTGCGCGCGTCGAGCGGGACGTGGTACGCGCGCCCCGCGGGCGTCTCGACCACCGCGTAGAACGTGCCCTTGAGTTCATCGGATAGACCCTTGCCGGCCACTCGGCCCGTGACCACCGGCGACGCCATGCCGGGCTCCGGCGGCAGCGCCTCTCCCGGCCGAACCGCGTCGTAGCGGGAGGGGTCGCCTCGCACGGCTGCGTGGATCTGCTGCAGAATGTCTCCGCGCGAGCCGTGCTCACGGAGCCGCTTCTGCCAACCTTCGACAAGCCTCCAGGACGTTCCCGAGACGCGCTCAGCGAGCCGGAGCCCTTCGAGATGCGCGAGGCGTGCGATGAGCAAGGACTCGTCGATACGTCCGTTCCGTTACCGCGTGCGGACCTCCACGAGGTGGTCGGGGCTGCGGCGCTCGAGCTCCCGGTCCAGCGTCGTAAACCGCTGCTGGGTGACCTCGCGCTCCTGCGCCCGCCGCACATCCCTTTCCGGCCGCGGCCCGAGGTCCTCGGTCGCCAGCTCCTGGGCGCGCCAGCGCATGCCGGCCGAGATGTAGGCCCGGTCAATCCGCAGCTCCCGCCCATCGCGGTCGATGCCGCGGACGACGATATGCGCGTGGGGGTGGCTCGTATCAAAATGATTGACCGCCGCCCACTCCACTTTGCGCCCGAGGTCCCGCTCGAGCGTCGCCATCAGACGCCGCACGTAGACGGTGAGGTCGAGCTCCGAACCGTCTTCAGGCGAGACTCGGGTCGAGCGCCGGCGCGGTGCCGTAGGCTCGGGGAGTAGCGGTAGCCGACCTCTTTCGAGACTGCGTCGGTGCCTCAGTCCGAGCCATGGTCCGTTTGTCCCGGCGCCCGCCCGTCACACCGGACATGGGGATTTCCTCCATCCGGCGTTGCCAGTCGAGTCAGCGAGTAGGCCTTATTCGCGTTGCGGTCTGGACTCGCTGCGCGGAAGGACACGGTAGTCGTGGAAGAGACCCCACGCCCCGTAGATTTCCTGCGCGCTCCACGTGGTCCAGGCGCGGCCGCCGCGCCGCTTCGGGCGTTGTCGAGTCGCAAACCTGCGAACTTTGGTCTCGACCTGCCACCTCACGAATTTTAGGTCGCTGCTCGCGTGGCCCCAGCGGAAGTAGTTCACCCAGCCTCGAACCCGCGGATTGACGATGCGTTGCACGACCTCAGCAACTGGTCGGTGCAGAAACTTCCTCATCGTCGCCTTGAGGGCCCGAAGGAATTCGGTGCGCTTCTTCTTCCGTGGCCGCGTGAGCACCATCTTCTTCCCCGGCATCCTGTCGCTGTCTACCCAGCGGAAGGTGTAACCCAGGAAGTCGAAGGACTCCCCGGCGCCGAAGTCGACTATGCGCGACTTCTGTTCGTTCACAGTCAGGGCGAGTTTCCCGAGTTCCTCGCGCAACCGCCGCTCGACCTTTGGCGCCCAGTGCGACGCCGCAGGGTGCGAGCTCACCAGCACGACCATGTCGTCTGCGAAGCGCGTGTAGCGCACGGCTTCGTAGACTCCCCGTTTCGTGGCGTTCTGCGCCTGCTCGAGCATCCGGTCGACATCGTCGAGAAACACGTTCGCCCACAGCGGCCCGATGACGGACCCCTGCGGCAGCCCGCGCTTGCCGCTCGCCTTCAGGATTCTCTTGCAGAGCCAGAGCACGTCGTCGTCTCGGACCCGTCGGGCGATCTTCGCCAGGAGCAGGTCGTGCCTGACCGTGTCGAAGTAGCTTTTCAAATCCAAGTCGATGACCTGGTGCAGGCGTTTGACGAGCCCCACCCGGACACGCTCGAGCGCATCGTGCGCCGAGCGGCCCGGCCGGTACCCGTACGAACCCGGTTGAAAGTCCGCCTCGAAGATGGGTTCGAGGATCAGACGCACCGCCCCCTGCACCACCCGATCTCGGATGGCCGGGATTTTCAGGCCCCTGACCTTGCCCCCCTCCTTCGGGATGTTCACGTGCCGACTGGGAAGCGGAACGTAGCTCCTCTCGCGCAGCTCTTGGCTCAGGCTTTCGAGCAACCGCTCGACTCCCTCGCGTTCGACCTGCTCGAACGTCACCCCGTCCACTCCCGGCGCACCGTTGTTTTGCTTCGCGAGCCGGTACGCCTCCCTCAGTACGTCGAGCTTCCACACGTGCGTGTAGAGGCCCCAGAAGCGATGCTGCGGTTCCGCCTTCGCCTTCTCTCCTATCCGCGTTCTCAGTTCCTGCACACCGATAGAGGTCTTTGTCATCTCCTCCGTGCCTTTCCTCGTTCGCGGTTCCTCGACCAGCCGGGCCCCCTTGCACGCCGGGGCTCGCCCCCCGGTCGCCACTCCTCTTACGGGCGAGCGTCCCGCCGCGTTACCGGCGGTTCTTCGCTCTGACGGGCCCAGCGGCCACCCTCTGGCCTTCGGTCACCGTTGCCGGCGCCTACCTTGCTCCGGGATGTTTCTCCCCGGGGCCAGGAGGGCTTCACCAGTTCCAGCGCTACCCTTCGCTGCGTGCTGCCGTCATTACCCCGCCGGAACCGGACGCGGCTATCAGCCAGCGTTCTTCCGCGCCCGATGCTGCCTTCGCCGTTCATAGAGCGGCTCGGCTTCCGGACCCTGTTCGTATCGAGGATTGCACGACGTTCGATGCCTGCGGCCCACAGCGTCGCTCCCCGGCCTCTCCGCCGGGTTTGTCAGGAGGTACCGCGCCGTGCTTTCGCCATTCCAACGCGTCTCCTCAGCTTCACGGCTCCCTGGCCGTTACCGTGTCGAGATTTTCACTCGCTGGGTTGCACCGCCTTTCTTCTGGTCACGCCTATAAACCGAAACTGGTGATTCTCGCCCGGGCGCGGCTGCTCGAAGACGCTCGCGCGTACCGCCCCTCGCACGTCGTAGAGCGTGCCCTTCGAGCCGTCCTTTTCGACCCCGTCGCGTTCGATGTAGTGCACGTGCAATGCGGCGACCTTGGCGGCGTTCGGCCCCATTCGCAGCAGATGGGCCTTGATGATTACGCGGCGCGCGCGGGCCTGAAGCGGGGTGAACGCGCGCCGCGCTGCGCCGGGCCGTTCCGCGGATGCGCGCCAAGACCGCATTGCGAAACG
>JBAULD010000210.1:0-2799 GCA_049578005.1 Polyangiaceae bacterium | reverse complement strand
CGCACGCGTTCGGCATGGACCCGCGCGTCGAGCTCGACGCGCCAGAACGACGGCGCATCGCCGCTCTTGCACCCGAGGGTGAGGGATGGCGCCGCGAGCAGCTCGAAATCATGACCCGCGGGGTGGCGCTTCTCGCTGATGTGACGGTGGCCGTGCATCACGAGAGTGGCTCCGACGTCGGCGAGTGTTTCGGCGAATTCCCGCCCGTCGTCGAGCCGCATGCCGATCTCGGTTGGCGCCCGCTTGCCGACTCCGTGAGGCAGCGGCACGACGTGATGGTGAAAGAGAACGACGCGGTGTCTCGCCCGTTTCCAGGCCGGAGTGTCTGCAAGCGCGCGGAGCCAGGTCAGCTGCTCGACGCCGATGGCGCCGTTCTGCCGGTAGAACGCACGCTGCCTGCGAGCGCATGAGTCGAGGCCGACGAAAATCGCTTCCGCCTCGTCGATGACGCGCTTCCACGCGCCGCACGGCTCGAGCTCCAACCCCGCTCGCTGGGCGAATGCCCGCCAGGCCGTTCGCTTGCTCTCTCGCGTCGGCCGCGGGCGTGCGCTGCTGGCAATCGGAAAGAGGTAGAGGTCGTGGTTGCCCGGAATAGCGAAGAGGCGACCGCGTGGCCGCCACCGTGCGAACGCAGCCTCGACGAGTTCCCAACCTTCCCCGTCGTCCGTACAGTCGCCCGTGATCACGACCGCGTCGACGTCGTGGTCCTCGACGACGCGGGCAGCCCGAAGGAGCCGGAGATTCGCGTTGTGCGGCGTCGCGTCGAGCATCGACGTAAGGGCCCCGTCCCCAGGCGGGGCCCCCGCCAGCGTCACGGCCCTGCGCGCTTCGAGGCGACAGGCCTTGGCTGCCGCCCGCTCGACCGCGTCTTTCACTCCTCCCCCTTCGCGCACGCTAGGGACCGGGTGCGAGTATCCCTGCGGATCCACGAGGACGATCACGCCCTTCTTTTTCGCGCGCTCGCGCAGCACTCGCCAGCCGGCTTCCTCCCAGCACGTGTCGAATCTGGCGGCGGACGTGTCGGCTATGCGCGCGCTCCTTTTGATGAGCCGGGCGCGATCGTGAAGGGTGTCACCGAAGGCCGAAATGTGGAAGTCGGAGACGTGAGCAACGGTGAACATCGCGCCTTTGGGCCCCGCAGGGGCCTAGAGCACCACGGTTTGACTCCGTCCGCCAAACCGTTCGGCGCTCTAGCCCGGGGCATGCGGTTTCGCTACATGCCGGCGACGATCTTGAACGAATCGGCGTCGCGGACGAGATCGAGCCGATTGTCGGCGACGTCGTGGTGCCATTCGTCGGTCTTGACGCCCGGTATTTTCCAGGCCGCCGCGTACGTGAAGTCCACGTAGACGTGACTGTTCTCCGCGAAGGTGACGCGACGGTAACGAATCTCGTATCGGATGCCGCCGGTTTTCAGAAAGTCGCCGGTCAGAAACTCGCGGATTTTCTCGTAGTCCGCGTCGTCTTCGTTCTTCGTGTTGCCGGCGTCCTCGAAGTAGCCGGGGCTCATCAACTTCAAGAGCTGGGCGGCGTTCCGGTCTTCCATAGCGTGGCGGTACTGCTCGCAGAAGACGATGACCTGTCGGTTCCGGCTCGTATCTTCCACGTCCGTGTTGGGGATGTACGTCTTCGCGCAGCCGGTCACCGCGAGGGCTACGACGGCGATGCCCAAAAGGAGGGGGGAGCGCATCATGGAAACGGATCCGGCTAGGGTAAGAGCAAAGGTCGCGCCGTCCGCTTTCCGTGGCCCGCGTGAGGCTGATTTCGCGAGAACCTTGTCAGGTTGTCAGCCATCGCCCGCCGTGCGCCGTTCGAAGCTGCCGAACTGTCAAATCGGGTCGAGGACCACTCGGGCGAACAGGTCCGGGGGGCTCGAGCTCGCGACGGCGTCCGGCAATTCGCCATCGACAAGAGGCATCAGAGCCTGATGCCCCGGCGACACCGGCCCTGAAACGCCTGGGGCGCGGCGTAGTGTGACCGCGCCGACTCGCGCGCGTGCCCCGTTCTCCGCACGGGAGGACAGCAGAACCGCGACGGCGCCGGATCGAAGTCCTTCGCCGCCGAGGGCAAGCGTCGCTTCCCCGACCTCGTCGACGGCCACGACGACAACGCGGTCGGCATCGCTTCCCTGAACGAGCACGGCTCCCGCGGCCAGAGCCTCGACGGCCGCGTGCATCCCGCCTCCCACACAGAAGCCGGGCCCAGTCAGACCGAACGCTATCGAACACTCGCCGGCCACGGCGTTCGGCGACGTGTACGGAAAGCGCCTGGGTTCGACCCATCGGGCGCCGGCTTCACGCAGGCGGCGGCTGAAGGCGGCGTTCATTTCGATCGTCGACAGGGCGCTGCCGACGACAATCCCCGCGCCGGCCAGCGAACCTGTCTTCTTCTCGAGAAGCGCCACGGCCGCGATGGCCAACCGGACGAGGGCACCGGCGCGCGCGAGACGATCGACGGTCGCGCAGGCGCTTTTGGCAATCGTGTCGATGGAAGGCTCCTCCTCGATGTGTGCGGCCGCGTGCAGGAAGGCTTCGCGGCGGGACCGCACCCGGAGCGGCGTCGTCGTGGTCGCGACGAGAGCGGCGTTCGCGCCTCCGAACGCGGAGGCGAGCTTGAGCGCCGTGCGCGGCTCTCCGGCTACCGAGTGAGTCAAGAGGCGTGCGGGCGCGGCTTCGTCGAGCGGGCCTTCCCCGGCTGCTGCCGGGAGGACGCCGCGCGCCAGGGCGTCTGCGCACGCGAGCAACTCCAGCGCACCGGACGCTCCGAGCGTGTGACCGACCTGCGCCTTGAAGGGGTGCA
>JBAULD010000209.1:0-9416 GCA_049578005.1 Polyangiaceae bacterium | reverse complement strand
GATCGGGGAAGGAGCCGCGGCGGCCGTTCGCGGCGGGGCGCGCTCCACAACGGGAGGGGGCGTCGCGGAGCAACCGGCCATCAGCCGAGCCGCGACGAAGAGCACGAGCGTCGTACGAACGCCGCCGCTGGTCGACCGCATGCGGCAACGTATCAGCGCCGGCAAACCTGGTCGACGGTCGCGACTCTTCAAGCAGGAACGGTGCCGGAACTTGCGCGCGGCGGGCCGAGGTCGTACTTGCAAACGGTTGTTGCTGTCGCCATGAGTTCCAGCTCGTCCGCACTCCTCCACCCCGATCGTCCGTTCATCGAGGCGGTGCGCGCCGGCGTGGTCGTCGTCGACGGCGCCATGGGGACGCAGCTCTACGAGCGCGGAGTCCTCTACAGCTCGTGCTTCGAAGAGCTCAACGTGTCGCGCCCCGAGCTCGTCGCAAAGGTCCATGCCGACTACCTGCGAGCCGGGGCGCAGATGCTCGAGACCAATACGTCCGGAGCCAACGCGCTTCGGCTCGAGAAATATGGGTTGCAGTCGCGCGTCCGCGAGCTGAACGCCGCCGGTGTTCGCATCGCCCGCGTCGCCGCCGCCGGGCAGGCCTACGTCGCCGGGGCGATCGGCCCCAGCGGGTATTTTCTCGGGCAGCCCGGGCAGGGCGATGCGGCCGGAGCTAGCGCCGACGACCTGGCCAAGGTGAAGGCCGTCTTCTCGGAGCAGGCGAGCGCGCTGGTCGAGGCGGGGGTCGACGCGATTATCGTCGAGACCATCCGGCAGACGCCGGAGCTTCGGATCGCCGTCGAGGCGGCCGTGGAAGCGAGTGGCGGGCGCGTCCCGGTCATCGCCAGCGTGTCGCTCGACGACGGCGGTCGAATGGCCGAAGGGACCGACGCGGCCGAGATCGCGCGCCTCGCCAAAGAGTGGGGCGCGAGCATCGTCGGGGTGAACTGCTCGGATGGGCCGATGTCCGTGCTCGCGGCCGCCGAAAAGATGATCCCCGCAGGCCTTCCCGTGCTCGCCGCGCCCAACGCAGGGCTCCCGCGCCGAGTGGACGAACGCATGGTCTACGTGTCGACGCCGGAGTACTTCGGGATCTACGCGCGGCGAATGATCCGAGTGGGTGTGCGCCTGGTCGGCGGGTGTTGCGGGACGACTCCGGAACACATCAAGCGGATCGCAGCCGCGGCCCGCATGACCGGCGGCGGCATCGAGGCTCGGTCGACCACCGAACCGCCGCCGCCGGCGGCGCTCGAACCGTTCGCGGGCGTTCACTCGTTCGTCCCCGGTGCCCTACAAGCGACTCTCTTCAGCCAGCGCAGCGAGCTCGCCTCCAAGATCGCGCGCAAGCGGTTCGTCGTCTCGGTCGAGGTCAATCCTCCTGTGGGCCTCGACCCGTCGCGCGCCGTTGCAGCGGCCAAGATGCTCAAAGCGGGCGGTGTCGACGTCGTCAACATCGCCGACGGAGCCCGCGCGCAGGCCCGCATGAGCAATCTCGCGATGGCGGTACGCATTCAACGCGAGGTTGGTATCGAGGCGATTGTCCATGTCTGCGGCCGCGATCGGAACCTCCTGGGCACGCTCGGGCACCTCCTCGGCGCGCACGACCTCGGCGTTCGAAATCTCGTCGTCATCACCGGAGATCCGCCGAAGATGGGCGATTTCCCGGACGCGACCGCCGTGTACGACCTCGACTCGATCGGCATCCTCAAGCTCGCCTCGCGGTTGAACCATGGCGTCGATCCAGGCGGTAAGCCGCTCGGTTCCGCAACGAGCTTCGTTCTCGCCACCGGCGCCGAACCCGCCGCTCTCAATTACGAGCGGGAGATGACACGCCTCAAGCAGAAGAAGGCAGCGGGCGCAGAGCTCGTGATGACCCAACCGGTCTACGATCCGGCTCTCCTCGCCCGGTTCCTCGACGACTGCGCTCCTCTCGATCTGCCCGTGCTCGTCGGGCTTTTGCCTCTCGCGAGCTATCGCAACGCCGAATTCCTCCACAACGAAGTGCCCGGCATGCAGGTGCCCGAAGCGGTTCGCGAGAGAATGCGAAAGGCGGGTAGCGGGCCACTGGCTCGCAAAGAAGGAGTGGCGATTGCACGGGAAATGCTGGCCGGCGTACGCAGCCGGGTCGCCGGAGCGTACGTGATGCCTCCCCTCGAGCGCCACGAGCTCGCCCTCGAAGTCATCGACGGCTTTCTCGACCCGTGATGCGACGATCGTACGTCGGCCCGCTCCTGCTCGGCGCAGCGCTCGTTTCGTGCCGCAGGGAGCCCGTCGCGAGCATCGCGGCACCGCAGGACGCGGCCATCGCCGGGTCGGCGACGGACGCTCCCTCGAGCGCGCGGCCGGTCGTCGTGGCGGCGCGCTGTCATCCGACCGACCGCGCCCTGCAGCTCGACGACGGAGACGCGCTCGATGAGCTCGAGATCGGCGACGGGGTCGCGCACGCCGGACAATACGCGATCGGGCTGATTCATCGCTCCCTTGCTGGGCGCGTGGCCGCGGTGGCTCGAATGGACGAAGCCGCCGCGGGGGTGAGGTTGGTCGACCTCGCGCCTGCGCTCGGCGACGCGCCTCCGCCGCGCTTGGCGTCCTGTCGAGACCAGCTCGTCGCTGCGGTGTTCGTGCGGCCGTCGTATGCCCCCGCCCCGGTCCACGCCGCGACCTACGTCCCGCGCGATCTCGCTCTCTACCTCGTGGGCGCGCTAGGACCGGAGCCCGCGGTCATCCATGTCCCTCAGCGGAGCGACGAATCTCTGGCGCTCGACCTCGCCTGTTCGGGCGCGAGCGGCCTCGCGGTCTGGGACGAAACGGCCGTGGGACTAGGCCCGGAGACGGCGACTCAGCACATGGCCGTGCGCGGAGTGGTGCGCGGCGCGTCGTTCCAAGTTGGCCAGCGCGCCGCCGTGATCAACGACCTCTCCCCGCCCGAGTCGGACGCCGAAATGCCGCGCGCAGTTCCGAACGGCGAAGGGTTTCTCGTATTCTGGCTCGCGCGCCGGCCGGAGGTCTCCCGAGCGTCCGACGGGTCGGCGGACATCGAGGCGGTCGGCGAGGCGCGCACCTTCGGCTGGCTCGAGGCGGTCGCGATCGATGCCGCGGGCAAAGTCACGGGCCCGGTGCGGCGGCTGACGTCGATCTCGGGCCACGTCTCCGCGTTCGACGTCCTGGCTCATGTGCACGGTCCTCGGCCCGAGGTCCTCGTCGTGGCTCGCGACGACGCAGAGTCGGTCGAGGGGCCGGGTGGAGCGCTCGTCCGGGTGCAGATGCGAAGCGACGGAGCGGACTCTCTATCCACCTTGTCCACCGACGGGCTCGGTCGGGGTGCCCCCGCCTTCGTGGAAGCGCCTCTTCCGTGGCTTTCGTGGGTGGGCCCGAACGAGGAAGTCAGACTCTTGCCGCTCGACGGCGAAGGCGAGATCGCGGGTCCTCCGAGCGCCGAGCAAGCGCTTGACGAGGCGCGGGTGCTCTTTTCGCTCGGGCCCGCATCCGAGTCACGGGCCGGGGGAGCATCCGCTCCGGTGCGCGTCCTGGTCGCGACCCCCCGCGACAAGGCGGCGCAGCTTCGAGTCTTCGACTGCCTGCGCGGACCAGCGCTTCCGTCTTTGAAGCCTTTCGACTAGTTTCGGCCCGTGGCATCCGCCGCCCGGCAAAAGCTTGGGGCCCATAGCTCAATCGGTCAGAGCCCCCGGCTCATAACCGGGCCGTTCCTGGTTCGAACCCAGGTGGGCCCACGCGGACTGTACGCGCCCCCATCCCCGCGCCGTTCTCGTCTCCTGGTCGCGCCACGGCACTCAAGCCGTGGTCGCTTGGTCGCGCCTGCGCTATGTACCCGGACACGCCGTCTCCCTCGTCCCGGAGTCACGAATTGAGCATCCCCGAACAGATCCTCGCCCTCGAGAAACTCGCGCAAATCGACGCCCAACTGAAGGAACTCGAGGACCAGCTCTCCCAAGAGCGCTCGACGCTCGACGGACTGAAGTCGGGAATCGCCAAGTTCGACGATCGGCTGGGAACCGACCGAACCGCGCTTGCTGCGATGGACAAGACTCGCGGTGAGCTCATTCAAGACGTGCGCAACATGAACCAGCAGTTGGACCACTCGCGCGACAAGCTCGGGCGCTCCCGCACGGAGCGCGAGTCGAACGCGGCCCAGCGCGAGCTCGAAGAGCTGCGCAAGCTCGTCCGCGACCGCGAAGAAGAAATCGGCAAGCTCACGGCGGACGCCGAGGCCGCGCGCCAGCAGATCGAGTCCACGGAGGCAGAGCACAAGAAGCTCGTCGACGAACTCGCCGCACGTGAAGGTGACATCAGCTCGAAGCTGAGCGAAGTGGACGGCTTGGCGAAGCGTAAGCGCGTCGAGCGTGATGCAGCCGTGAAGGCGCTCCCCGCGCAACTCTACCGTCGCTACGACATGATCCGCTCGAAGCGCGGGACCGCGATCGCCCAGACCACCGACGGAACCTGTAAGGCGTGCCACATGTCGCTCCCGCCTCAGCTCTTCCACCGGCTCCGGCGCGAGCCGATTCTGGAGCAGTGTCCGTCGTGTCACCGCCTCATTTATTTCGTGCCGCCGTCCTCCCTTGGAACCGATGCGTCGTCGGAGCGAGGCTGAGACGGCGTGCGCAGATGCGCACACCCCGGTCGGTCTTCCGTAGTGGTCCCGAGGCGCGGTAGGCTGGCTGTTATGCTCGCCGGGCGGGTCCCGCGGACATGAAGAGCTGCCCGGTGTGCAAGCGGGTGTTCCCCGACGACGCCGGATTCTGCCCGGCCGACGGCACCCCCCTTACGACGGCAAGCATGGCCCCGGTGGCCCCGTCGGCCGACGACCCACGGATCGGCGCCCGCATGTGTGACCGATACGAGATCCGGCGCGTCGTGGCCGACGGCGGAATGGGACGGGTCTACGAAGGGATCGACAAGCAAACCGACTCGCGCATCGCGCTCAAGTTGCTCCACGAAGACGTCGCGAGGGACGAGGTTGCGCTGGAGCGGTTCAAGCGCGAGTACGAGATCAGCGCTCTACTGCCCCACGAGCACATCGTTCGGGTCCTCGATTTCCAACGCGACCCGCTACAGAAGGCCTGGCTCCTGGTGATGGAGTTCTTGGACGGCGAAGAGCTTCGTTATGTGCTCAAGCGCGAGCGAGTGCTTACTCCGGAGCGCGTCGTTCGCATGCTCTCGCAGGTCGCGATTGGCCTCGATCAAGCGCACGCGCGTGGCTTCATCCATCGCGATCTCAAGCCGGACAACCTGTTTCTGTGCGGCACGCGCGAAGGGGACACGGTCAAGGTGCTCGACTTCGGGTCCGTGAAGGACCGGAGCGGGAGCCGCAAGAAGTTGACCGTTCTGGGCACGACGATCGGGAGCCCGTACTACATGTCGCCGGAGCAGGCGCAGGGGCTCGACACGATCGACGCACGCGCGGACGTGTTCGCGCTGGCGGCCGTGACGTACGAGTGCGTGACGGGCGACGTCCCGTTCGCGGGTAGCAACGGGCCCTCGATTTTGCTCGCTATCATGACGAAGGACCCCGTTCCACCGACCCTGAAGGCGGCCGGGAGCAAGTATCCGGTGCCCCCGGCGCTCGACGACGTTCTCGAGGCGGGGCTCGCCAAGAATCACAACATTCGGACGCGCAGCGTAGGCGCTCTGGCCGACGCCGTGGGCCGCGCCTACGGCCTCGCGGGAAACCACGTGCAATGGGCCGCTCTGCAGCAGCAGGAGCTCGCCCGCCAGATCGCCGAGGCGCTACCCCGGGTGATGGCCCCGCCGGTCGCGCCGCTCGCCGTCGCCGCCGACCCCTTTGCCCCCGGGCCGCCGCCCTGGGCCGCGACGCCCCAGGAAAACGGAGAAGCACGGACCCCGGCGGTGTCCGACAGCGACCTCGTGCCCCAGGGATTGCCTGCGGGGAAGCCCGCTTGGCTCCTGCCCGTGCTCGTGGGCCTCGTCGCCCTCGTGCTCGGAGGGGCGGTGACTCTGGCGGTCATGTCCGGACGATAAAGCGACGCGCGCCCATGATGGGGCAGGCACGTAAAGGAGTCGTGCGGACCGTCCGTAACGCCCGGGAAGCCGCGGCGGGTTCGGCGTCGGACCGCCCGGGCAGACTATGAAGGCGACCCCTGGATGACCAAGACCGCATGACCAAGACGGCGCGCGGCACGCTCGCTCTTCGCATGTACTACGCCACGGCGCTCGCCGTAGGCGGCGTGTACGTCCCCTTCTTCCCCCGCTGGCTCGAAGCACGCGGGATGTTCGGCGTTCGCCTCGGGCTCATCGCCGCGGCGGCGCCCGCGATGGGCGTCATCGCGCCGACGGCGTTCGGAGCCCTGGCCGATGCGCTGAAGATGCGGGGAGGGTTGCTCCAGCTCGCGTGCGCCGCCTCGCTTCTCATCGGTGCTGCGCTCACGCTGGCCGAAGCAGCGGGGCTGCAACCGGGCTTCGGTGTCCTCTTTCTCGGCGCGCTCGTCTTCGCGCTCTTCCGATCCCCGATGAGCTTCGTCGCGGACCTGGTCGCTCTCGAGCTCGCTCCGGCCGCCGGAACGACGTACGGACGGCTGCGTCTCTGGGGATCGATCGGATTTCTGACGGCGGTCCTCCTGGCGGCGCGATGGGTGGACCCCCGCGATCCCGTCGTCCTTCCGGCCGTCACCACGGCTGTGATCTTCGCCGCGCTTCTTTCGTCGCTTCGGTTACCCCGACGGGCCGACCTCCCCGATCGAGGGGCTCGTCACGGCGCCGGCCGATTGTTGCTCGAAGGAGACTTCCGGCTCTTTCTCACGTCCGTGTTCCTCGGTCAGTTCGGTCACGCTTCCTACGACCTTTGCTTTTCGATTCATCTGTTCGATCTCGGCATTCCGCGGATGACGATCGGGTGGATGTGGGCATTCGGAACGGGTAGCGAAGTGGTCATGATGGCGTGTGCCGGCCCCTTGCTGCGCACGTTCGCGCCCCTCTCGCTCTTCGCGTTCGCGATCGGGGTCGCCTCCATTCGCTGGACGCTGATTGCGATCGTGCGATCGTCTGCCATTCTGATCGCGCTCCAGCCCTTGCACGCCCTCACGTTCGGACTCGCGTGGCTCTCGGCGGTCCACTACACCTCGCGGCGCTTCTCGCCGCATTCTCTCGGAACTGCGCAAGGGCTCTTTGCGACCGCGATGGGCGCAGGGTCCGTGGCCGGGATGGTGGTTTGGGGCTCTCTGTATCAGCGGGCGGGGGGCGCCGTCGTGTTCGGGGCTGCCGCGTGCCTGTCGGCATGCGCCTCCGCCTTCGCCGCCGCGCTCGATCGCCGCGTGCGCCTACGGGTGGAGAGTCCGGTCACCGAAGAGTAGGATCCGCGCCGCGATGAACGTTCTCTTCGTCGGCGGCACGGGCATCATCAGCTCCGCGTGCGCTCGTCAAGCGCTCGCCCGCGGCATCGACCTCACGCTCCTCTGCCGCGGCCAATCGGCGCGACACCGTCATCCGCCGGGCGCCAAGATCCTCCGGGCCGACATCCGGGACGCGCAGTCGGCTCGGAGCGCACTCGGGGGCCGCTCTTTCGACGTCGTCGTCCAGTGGGTCGGCTTCGTGCGCGAGCACGTCGATCTCGATATCGAGCTATTTCGAGGGCGCGCTCGCCAATACGTCTTCATCAGCTCGGCCTCCGCGTACCAAACCCCTCCTGCGCGCCTTCCCGTGACGGAATCGACGCCCCTCTGCAATCCGTTTTGGCAGTATTCGCGCGACAAGATCGAGTGCGAAGAGCGGCTGATGCACGCTTATCGGCGCGAAGGCTTTCCCGCCACCGTCGTGCGGCCGTCGCACACGTACGACGCGGCCTTGCTACCCGTGCACGGAGGCTGGACGGTCGTCGACCGCATGCGGCGTGGACTGCCCGTCATCGTCCACGGCGACGGAACGTCGCTCTGGACCTTGACGCACAACGAAGACTTTGCGCGCGGATTCGTCGGCCTCCTCGGACGAGAAGAAACCGTGGGGGATCAGTTTCACATCACGTCGGACGAGACCGTGACCTGGGACCAGATCCACCACCTGCTGGGACGCGCCGCGGGCGCCGCACCCCGGCTCGTACACGTTCCGTCGGATCTCATCGCCAAGTTCGACCCCGAGTGGGGGGCAAGTCTCCTCGGGGACAAGGCGCACAGCATGGTCTTCGACAACACCAAAATCAAAAGGTGCGTCCCCGACTTTCGCGCCGTCGTCCCGTATAGCCAAGGCTCGAGCGAACAGATCGCATGGTACGACGAGGACCCGACGCGCCGCACCGTCGACAGCGGCACGAATGCACTGTTCGACCGGATCCTACGCGCGTACGAGCATGTTCTCGATGGCCCGATCCGTTGACAACGGAAGCGGATAGGATCGTGCTGGCCAAGCGCCGGGAGCGCCGAGTACTCTCGCGCGCCGTGTTCCAGAGTTTCGCGTGCGGAGGATTCATGAGATTGAGATCGTCTATTGGAGCGGTGCTCGCGCTTTCGTCGGTCGTGGTCGTGGCCTGTAGTCACAACGAGCCCGGACCGGCGACCGCAGGTGCCCCCGGCGCCGCCCCGCAGAGCGCCGCCGTCGCCACCGGCAAAGAATGTCCACCCGACTACACCATCGACGACTGCGAGGACGGCCAGAACCAAATCAAAGTCCAAAAAGGACGAAACGGGTACTGGTACACGTTCGTCGACAAGGTCGGAACGACCATCACGCCGCCCGCCGGGAAGACGTTCATCATGTCGCAGGGCGGTCCCAACGGTTCGGCGTACGCCGCCCGCATGATGGGAAAGGTGTCGGCCACCGGCGATCCGCTCTACGCGGGCATGGGATTCAGCCTCACCAACCCGAAAGGGCAGTACGACGCCAGCGCGTACACCGGCGTTTCCTTCTACGCGAAGGTCGGAGCGAACTCCATCAAGGCCGTTCGACTGAAAGTGCCCGACGTGAATACCGATCCGGACGGCAAGATGTGCACGGAGTGCTTCAACGACTTCGGTGCGGACCTGACGTTGAGCGATCAGTGGAAACAGTACGTCATTCCGTTCTCCGACATGGCGCAAATGGAAGGGTGGGGCAATCCGCATCCCAAGGGCGTCGACAAGACCAAGCTTTACGGCATGCAGTGGCAGATCAACGCGCCCGGCGCCGAGTACGATCTTTGGATTGACAACGTCGCGTTCACGGGCTGTCCCTGATTCGGTCCGGGTGCGGCTCGCCGGAAGCCTGGCGCTTTTCGCCGATAGCGGCGCGATCCCGGCGTCGAGCGTGCTCGCCTACAGAAGTAGGCTCCGCGCGCTCGGCGCCGGCCTCGCTTGCTCTCGACTCTGAATCCCCCTACTGGTCAAGCGAGGGCGCGCTTTTTTCGTCGTCTCCGTTGTTTTTCTGGCAGTGGGCATGGAGCTGTCCTGTGAGCCCAGTTGGGCGGTGAGATGCCGGTGTGT
>JBAULD010000208.1:0-4167 GCA_049578005.1 Polyangiaceae bacterium | reverse complement strand
GCCAATCTGGGCGACAGCGGCCTTCTTGTCTGCGACCAGGTGAATCGCGTTGCAAAAGAAAGCCACGTCCACGTTGGAAATGATCGCGTGCACGTCGGATGGAGACCCACGGACGAAACGTACAGGTACTTTCAAGCCCGCGGCACGCTCCCGTGCAATCCGGATCGCGTGCTCGTCGGGATCCACGGCGAGTATGGACCCCTTGTGCCCCTCCGTCGCCAAAACCTCCGCGATAAGGGATGTGATGAGGCCAGTTCCGCACGCCATGTCGAGGATCGTCAGCTGTCGGTTCGATGCAGAGGACGGTAGCCTTTGAAAGGCCGCCTTCACGAGCGAGCGGTTGACGGCGCGGTAGAACGAGTGCGACGCGAACGCTTCGAAGCCGAATTCGGGATCGAAATGCGTGGCCGACGGCTGTCCTGCTTCCCCGTTCGCAACGACCACCGCTGGGCCGACCTCTCCAAATTCCGGAAGAGGGCGAGCTTGAGATGCTTGGACCTTCACGAAACGAGCCTTTCCGAAGCCGCTGTTCCCGGCTGCAGCGTCAGTATTCCACCGGTGGTTTCTTCAGCAGCCATCAGCGTGCTTCGCTAAGTCGAGTGGATAGTGCCGCGATCGTGAGGCGGTCTCGTCTGAATGTCCAGCTCCGAAACTAATGAGCGCGCGCAGACATATCGAAGTCACCAGACGATCATCCAAAAGCCACCATGCTTCACGGCGGTTGCCTTCCAGTTTCCGCGAAATCCTCTGTGCTTGTCTCTTCGGCCTTCCTTCGAACGACAGATCCCACATCTCCTCCCTGACATCGTCGGCGCCTTCGTGTGCCACCTGGCACACGTTCTGGCTGCGTCAGGCCGCGTCAACGCATCGAAAACACACGAGATTCTTACTTGGCCTTCCTCGTGCTTACAGCTGGGTCAGACCCCATGCCCAACCCTATCGGCCGATCCTTCCGCCACCCCCTCATCCCTCTTCCCCTCCTCGCTTTCGCCTTCGCCGCCTGCGGCGGGGGCGCGACGGGGCCCGGCAAGTCCACTTCCGGGACTCCGACCAAGCCCGTGACGGGGCAGACCGACTTCGAGTCCGCCCCTCCGTACGGTGCGTCCGGCGGCGGCGTAGGCTTCGCGACCTCCAACGCCGGCGCCGGCAATGGTGGCAGTGCCGCCGTTGGAGCTGGTGCCGGGGCATCCGCGGGCACCCCTGCCTCCGCCCCCGCAGCTAATCAGGGCTCGGCAACGGCCGCCGGCAACGCGCCGAGCACCTCGACATCCCGCGCCGTGCAGGAGACCGACCTTTACCGGCTCGACGGCAACAACCTTTACTACTTGAACTCGTACCGCGGGCTAATGGTCTTCGATTTGACCAACGTCGATCAGCCGAAGCTCGTCGGGCGGTCCCCGATCTTCGGCACGCCCGTTCAGATGTTCGTCACGAACGGGATCGCCGTCGTAGTCGTCGCCGATTGGTACGGTGTCCTCGACAGCGGCAAGCCGTTCCACGGGTCGATCGTCCGAGGCCTGGACGCGACGGACCCAACCAACATCAAAGTCCTCGGGGAAGCGAAACTCGGCGGTTGGATCCAAGATACGCGGATCGTGGGCAGCGTCCTCTATGCCGTCAGCGAAGATTACGGGTGGTCGTACGGCTGGATCGGCGGCGGAGGTGTGGTCGGGGTCGCTCCGGGCGTAGCGATTGGCGGTTCGAACTCTGGGTACAACCCGGACGTGATCGTCTCGTCCGTCAGTTTCGCGGGAGGCCTCATCCAGCCTATCGCGTCCAAGACCTACGCTGGCTACGGCGGCGTCTTCAACGTCACGCAGAACGCCATCATGCTCGCGCATCCGGTGGCCCAGACGAACCCCAACCTGCCTCCCCCGGCTCAGACGACGCTCCAGTACCTGGACATCACAGATCCGGCCGGGAACATCGTCGAGCGGGGGTCGCTCACGGTCGACGGCAGCATTCAAGGGTGGGGCGCGGACAACGGCCGCTGGAACCTCGATTTTGCGGACGGGATCACCGCCCACGTCCTCGGTTGCGCGAGCTCCGGATGCGATGCGGGCTACGTGCTCGCCACGGCCGACTTCTCGAGCCCGGACCAGCCGAGGGTCGACTCGCAGCTCTCCATTCCTTCGACCGGGTGGTCTGCTACGGCCCGCTTCGACACCGACCGGATGTATCTGTCGCCGGGCGACTACTACTCGTCGAACAACGGGACGACGCCCCTTCAAATCTACGACCTGTCGAACCCCGCGGCCCCCAAACTCGCCGGCCAGACGCAGATCCCAGGAAACGTCTCGCTGATGATCCCTTCGGGTACGCAGCTCTTCGCGCTCGGACAGAATTACGGGGGGAACTCGAACCAGGTCTCGCTCAACTACCTCGACGTGACCAACGCTGGGTCGCCCACGCTCATCGGCACGGCGAACTTCGGCGGCCAGTGGGCGTCGACGGCGGCCACCGACACCTTCAAGGCCTTCACGCTCGACCAAACCGACGGCCTCGTCGGTCTTCCTTTCAGCGGGTGGAGCCCGAACACCCAAAAGTACAACAACGGGGTTCAGCTGATCGACTTCACGCCGACGAGCATCGCGGCCGACGGGGCCGCCTTCACCAACGGCTGGGTCGAGCGTGGGATCATGGCGAACGGGCGCATCGTTTCTCTCAGCGATCTCGCGCTATCGGTCGTCGACTACAGCGACCGGCTCGCCCCGAAGGTCACCGCGGAATTGACCCTGGCGCGCAACGTCATCGCGGCGCAGCCTGCCGGGGCGACGATCGCGGAGATCTCCAGTGACTGGTGGGGCAACGACGTGTCGCAATCGGAGGTGCGCGTCCTTCCCACGA
This sequence comes from Polyangiaceae bacterium, assembly GCA_049578005.1. GTDB lineage: Bacteria > Myxococcota_A > Polyangia > Polyangiales > Polyangiaceae > Palsa-1150. Next base: position 1,320 of record JBAULD010000208.1, on the reverse strand, counting down.
CGGACGCGTCCGAGCTCACCGATCACTCCGACGCGCCGAGTGTCTCGGTGCCGGGGGTCGACGCCCGCGTCTTCACGAACGGAACCTTCACCTATGTGGTCACTGCCGTTCAGGTCTCCTATCCGTGCCCAAACTACGGCGGGCAGTTCGGCGGGCCGGCTCCGGTGGGGCCGCCTGCCCAGTGCACCGGGTGGCAGGAGAACGTCGAAGTCGTCGACTTGTCCGGCGGCGGCGCCAAGGCGCGCGGAACGATCGCCCTGCCTGTGGACCCCAACGGCTGGTACTGGTCGTGGGGCTGGGGCGGCTTTTACGACAACGACTGGTACGACGGCGGGGAGATCGTTCAGTTGGCGGGCAACGACGCCCTCGCGTTCCGTCGATGGAGCCCGAACTACAATGCAGGCGGCGGCTACGTCGATGCGTCGAGCGACCTCTTCATCGTCGACTTGTCGAACCCGGATGCACCGTCGGTCGCGTCGGTCGTGATCACGAACGATCCGAACGGCTGGTGGGGCAACATGAAAGTAGTTGGCAATACGCTCTACACGACCCACTACGTCTACCCCTCGAGTTACGTTCAGAACCCGACGGTGCGTTACTTCCTCGACTCCATCGACCTCACCGACCGCAAAAACCCCAAGATCGGCGCGAGCATCAACGTCCCGGGTGTCCTCGTCGGTGGCTCCACGGTCGATCCGACGATTCTCTACACGGTCGACTACAGCTGGAACCAGAACACGAGCTACCCGGTAAATTCTTTCGACGCGATCAAGCTCGTCGGCAACGTCGCGCACCTTCAGAGCTCGACGCCCCTCGACGGCTGGGTGGGTAACGTGTTCGTGCGCGGAAGTACTGCGTACACGTCGACCGAGAAGTACGTGTACAACAGCAACCAACCACCCCTGGAGCTGCATCAGATCGACCTGACCGATCCGGCGAATCCAGTCGACCGCGTCGCCAGCGGTCCGGGCGGCTGGGGCTGGCTCGTGGACGTCGAGGGCGATCGCATGCTCGTCACGTCGGGCTGGGGACCCTTCGACCAACCGCCCGGTCTCGACATCTATCGCGTGACCCCGAACGCGGCGCCGGCATACGACCAGTTCGTACGCACGGAAGGATGGTCTCTCAGTTCCAGCGCGCGCCAGGACAACCAGTTCTTTCTCTCGAGCGGCGACTGGGGCATTCAGACCGTGCAGCTCCAGTAGCCCGGTGGTCGTCGGTTCCCCGGGGCGAGCGACCGGGGCGCCGGCGGCGGGGACGACACCGGCAAGGCCCGCGACGGCGGGCCACTTGGCAGCCCGCGCCTCCCAAGGGTTGCTG
>JBAULD010000207.1:0-4461 GCA_049578005.1 Polyangiaceae bacterium | reverse complement strand
CCCTTCGCCGCTGCGATGACGCTGGACGTTCCGGCAGCGACGGCGTTGATTGCGTCGAGAACGCCGCCAAGACCGCTCGTAGTCGGATTGGCGTCTTGATTGATACGTTGCACGGGCGCTGGTGGAGAAGCCGTGATCGTATCCATCGGCATGACCATCGGATCTCCGTCGCCAGCGAAGACGCCCTTCAAGGGAGATCGTGACGGATACCGACCCCAATTGGAAAGAATCGGCATTGACAGATCCCCTGCGAAAACACCCTTCAAGGGAGAGCGCGAAGGGTACCGTCCCCAATTGGAAAGGATCGGCGGCGAGAGGTCTCCACCGAAAACGCCTGGACCGTCATACTCCCAACCGTATTGGGCTGCCCGCATCTTCGCGTACGCCCCTCCGCATGTTCCGAGCGGATCACAGCCGAAGTCGTCTTCTTCCTCTCCCATCGGGCGATCGTATCCGCTCGTGTAGAGATCGGGACCGTACTGGCCGCTCCAACCCGGATCGGGATTGTCACCGCTCATGGGAGCAAGGTGATTGCTCTGATAGAGGTCCGGTCCCATGTGACCACGCCAGCCGATACGGCGCGCGCCTCCAGCTTGGCACGAAACGCAGACTCCGCCGCAGGTGCATTCAGCGCCCATATCTCCTCCGCTATCGTCGTCTCCTCCTCCACCGTCTCCTCCACTACCGTCATCCCCTCCGCCGCCGTCTCCTCCGCCGTCATCGGACGGAGGAGCAAAATCTCCGCCTCCTTGATGGCGCCGACGATGGTGGTGAGAATGGCTATGGCTGGAAGACTTGTGTCCGCCAGCCGCTTTCTTTGCGCCTCCGATGTCAAATCCAAAGCCGTCCATGGCTTTTACCCCTTTCGGGTTTAGTTCGTGAACTAGTACGCGCCGATGGCGAGCTGGCCGTTGTGATTCGAAATTCCTTGGCCCGCGCCCGAGGGGTCTGTGACGATAGACGTGTGTTGCCAGTTGCCGCTCGTGTCCTTGCAGGTGCAGCGGAGCGTCTGTCCGTCGTAATTGCAGGTGTTGCACGTCTGCTGGTAGCTACCAGGTGGAAGACCGTATTGCTGTCCAGGAGCGCCCGTTGGCATGGGACCCGTTCCTGGAGTGACTCCTGGCCAGCCGCCTTGTCCTTGCGGACCCCAACCTTGTCCGCCCTGACCAGGATAGCCGCCACCTTGCGGACCCATCATTGCCTGACCGCCCTGGTGATGGTGATGATGGTGATGACCGCCTTGCGAACCGCGAGGACGGTAGCCGCCAGGACCGTACCGGAAGTTTGGAGACTGCGGAACGTTCACGAAGTTTTGAGCGGAGTTCGGCCAAACTCCAAACGTGCCCTTGCTCGCTTGGTGCAAGAGTTCCATCTCGGTACCAACGTCTCCATGAAAGTGTCGTGCACGCTCGGCCAAGATGCGCCGATAACGGTCTTGCTCGTAGCGGCTAAGCCGTCCCCACGCGAAAGCGTCCCAGCGCCTGTCGCGCGGGTCAAAGCGCGGGTCGAGGTAGAGCGCTTCGGGGTAGTGTCGATGGTGGCGACGATGACGATAGGGAGGCGCGTACGGCGCGTACGGGATGGGGATAACGGGAGGAGCCGGAGGCATGATGGCGTCTGGAATGCCTTGCGCCACTTGCGCAACGGCGTCGAGTACGCCTCCTTGACCTCCCTGATCGTCGTCCTGCGGCTGCGACGGATCGTCGGTGTCGTCTTGACCAAATACACGAAAACCGGGCACGGACGGATCGCATCCGAAATCGTCCATGTCTGCCATCGGCGCAACTGGAGCGGGGGGACCGAAGTCTCCCCCGTCCATCTGCCAGGGCGGAATGGGCAAAAACGCGTGATGGTGGTGATGGTGGTGGAAACGCTCTTGACCGCGATAGCTTCCAAATTCGGACATGATGTCCTCCCGAAACTTTTTGCTTTGGGTTATGGGTTACGGGGGGATTTCACGCGCCCCGATAGGATTGGCGCCTAGCCAAGACGCGCCGCTGCCGCCAAGACCGGGTCGCTGTCGATATCGACTTCGCCCGCGTGAGCCGCGACCGCGGGATGCGGACGGCCCGCACCGAGCATCGGACGCCCACGAAGATGGATGTAGCGCTCGGTAGCGCGGTAGCTCGAGATGGCGAGTCCCGCGACCGAAGCCTGCCGGACCAAGTCCCTCGTAGATTTGCTTGCGCTGACGACGAGGGAAAGGCCGAGACCCGCAAGCGATCCTGCGATGTCCAGGGGGACGCGCTTTCGGCCGACGGTCGCTTCGAGATCGGTCTTGGAGTGAGCAGCGGCGTATCCGATACCGATACCCGTGGCGGTCGCGACAACGCCGTCGTGAATGATCTCTTTGCCTTCCCCGCCCTTCCAGCGGCTGGCGGCGAGGTCGTAGTGTTTGCGGATGAAGGATTCGGCCATTTTCTGTTTTCCTTGTTTGAGCCCATGTTGGGCAGTTGACTAATTCACGAACTTTTAGCGATTGAACGGTTCAAAGACGATGGGTGGAGGAGTCTTGGTCACTTCTTCACCATTCAGTCTTCGAAACTCATTCATCGCGTAGGTCTTCCTGTCCCCCGGAGTCTTGCCGTAACCTTCGAGCTTCATCCACTTTGCAGGGTCCTTGCGATCCTCCGCATAGAAGACGAAGAACCGAGTGACGGTACTCGAACCCCAGAGTCGCTTAATGCGGACTCCGCCGTTGTACCGCTCGAAAGAGGAGGCTACGACTTTACGCATTTGAAATTAAGACCCGTACGGTCTAACCTTCCACATTCCAAGGTTTTCACCGAGATAATCTTCGAAGGTTGTGAGAGTTCGGGTCCTTTTCCCTCTAGCGAGTTGAGCTCTTACATTCGCAAGTTGACCATCGGAGATAAAGCTCGGTCCTTTCTCTCCACGTGCGGATGCTTTGAAGTCGAAATACTCACGAACGATCTTCTTTTGATCGGCTGAAGAAGGTTTCTTGTGACGCTTTCGCTTGTGGGGCATTACCTCGTCCTCCGTTCGGCCGCCTGGTCTTCTCGGTAAAGAGCTTTGTTGTATTCTTTGCCGAGAAACTTCACTTTCCGATCATTCGGTAACTCGCTGATCGTTTTGCCTTTGCGTGCTGCCGAGTTGAGCGCCTTGACGAGTAGTTCATGAATTCGCCAAGACGGCTTGTGTCGTTTCTTTGCGCGGCGCTTGTGCGGCATAACTACCTCTTACGAAGTAATAATCGATTTGGTTTTCTATCGCGCGAATCTTTGAAGCATTGGCTGGCGTCTCTTCAACTGAATCCAGTTTATGGAGAATATGTTTCAGTCTTTCGTTGGTCAACTTACGCTGACCCTTATGCTTCTTCCTTGCGCGTCTCTTGGTAGGCATCGCAGTCGCCTAACGTCCCACTCCAAACGCCCGAGACGCTTGAAGCACGGGGTCGTCCATATCGATGACGTCGCCGTGCGCAGCGGCGTGTCCGGGAAGCGCTTTTGCTCCCGAGTGAATACCCTTGCCCCTTCGGCGCCAATCGCCAGCCTTTCGGTACGCGAGAACCGAAAGAGCCGAGCTTCCGAGATTCCGAAGGTCCGCCGAAAGTCCCGTCGCATCGTTCGCCATCATGACGCTACCGAGTAGTCCCACGGCCGCTACTACGCCATCGATAGGCACATTGTGCTGGCCCACCTGAACGTCGAGGCTTCCGCGCTCGGCTTCCAGAAGGCCAAGCGCCGCGCCCATGAGGCCCGATTCGCCACCCTGACGAACCGCTTGAGCGCCTTCGGTCACGTGACGTCTAATCCCCGCGCCACCCCCCATTCCCTCGTACCACCGACGAATGGCGCTCTTGGCCGGACGAGACATATTGGACTGGGAGATCTCTTCAGTGATTGCGTCGGCCATGTTTGAAAATCCTCAGTGTGAAAATGCACCAAACCCCGCTATCTGAAAGACAGCAGGGTAGGAGCGGTAATTCTCGGATTGGTGGGAGTTCACACCAGTGTTAGAAGGGTATCATAGTCTCTAATGCATGTCAAGTGCCATTGTCTAGCCATCTAGCCAGGCGGCCAAGTATTCTTGATACCAAAAATTGGACGAATGAGACGTAAAAGTCGCTCTGGAATATACCTTAGAGGAATTGGTAAATACAAGATGAGCATTCTTGTATCTGCTGTACAGAGGCCGGTATGACCCTTGAGAAGCTCACAACCGCGTATCTGAAAAGAGAGAGACTTCTTGCAGCGAATGAAGTCGGGAAATTTCATGACCTATTAGTTCACGAATTGTTTTGTAGCACGAACAAGCCGCTCGAACGGCTAACACGATCCAACCGTCCCAACCGTCCCCATACGCACGGGCAAGCCGAGCTCGGCGGCCAGCCGAAGCGCATGGGCAGCCCAACCGTCCCCATACGCACGGGCAAGCCGGAGCACGCAACGAGGGCATACGGACGCGCGTGCCAACCGTCCCCATACGCACGGGCAAGCC
>JBAULD010000206.1:0-3799 GCA_049578005.1 Polyangiaceae bacterium | reverse complement strand
TCATCGAGCAGCGACCGGATGTCGTGAAGGGGTGGCTTCGGGCCGAGCTCGACGCGGACCTTTACCTCGCCGACCCAAAGAACTCGAGAGCTGTGGCCCGCATGGTCAAGGAACAGACGACAGGCTTCGATGAGGAGGTCCTCTGGCGCTCGCTCTTCGGATCGTACCCCTCGAGCCTGGTCGCCAGCGCGACGCGCTTGGTCGTGCCGTTCGGGTTCACTCGCGAATCGCTCGAGCTCATCAAGCGCTCAACGGCCTTCCTCTTCGACGTAAAGTCCGTGTCCATCCCCGAGCTGCCTGCCGACGCCGTGGTCACGAAGTTCGTCGACGAGGTCCTCGCGGAGCGGCAAAAGACGGCCCCAGTCGGCGAGATTCGCGCGTCCGCCACAACGACGTCGAACTAGGGGAGCGTACGATGATGAGGACTCGATCGGGGGCATTGTCGGGCCGGGCCGTCCTCGAAGGGATTGGAACCAGGACCGGCGTTCCGCTGCACGTCCTGAGCGCCCTCTGGGACGCCGCGGAAGAAGGCGACGTGAACCACGCCCAGATCGTGTACCGAGCGACGGATTTCGCGGAACACGTTTACATCGTGCAATCGGGCTTGGTGCGTCTTGACCGCGCCGGAGCGGGGGGTCGTCGGACGCGATGGGCACGCCCGGGTGACTTCTTTGGCGGTCACCGATTGACGCAGGTCCAAAGCGAGAGCGCCGCCGCCGTCGAACCGTCCTCGCTCGTGCGAATCTCGATCCACGCGCTCGATCGGGTGCTCGCCCCGACAGGACCTCAGAGCAGCGAGGCGTTCGCGGCGGCCATCCGTGAGGCACTCGACGCACCGTCGTTCGACCGGACCCGCGGGCCTCGTCGCCGCGTTTCGCCGACGGCGGTGGCGAGCCGGCTATTCGGTCGAGCCATGGGGTGGCTGCGAGCTCCCGCCATCTACCGTAGGCTCCTCGGCTACGCGCTTTTCTTCGGAGCTTGGTACCTCGCCGTGGACGTGCTGTCCCTCCCTCGCTTCGACAAGCTCCCGGGCATCTCGCAGGTCGTTGGCGAGTGGCTGAGCACCAATCCTACGTACGGCCTCTCGCTCCACACCCCCGTCTATTTCGCGCATATCTGGTCCAGTCTCAGCCGCATTGCCCTCGCCTTCCTTCTCGCCACCGTTCTCGGTGTCCCGACAGGTCTGGCCCTTGGCGCGTCGGCGACGTTCCGCGAATACGTCTTTCCCGTGTTCGAGCTGCTCCGGCCCATTCCGATTCCGGCGTGGGTTCCGCTCGCGATCGTGGCCTTCTCGGGCGCCGAGAGTCCCATCGTGTTCGTCTCGTTTCTGGGCTCGTTCTTCGCGACGGCGCTCAACACGCTGGTCGGGGTTCGCTCGATTGAACCCAAGTACCTGCTGGCCGCGCAGTGTCTTGGCGCGTGCCCCCGGCAACTGTTCCGCCACGTCATTTTGCCGGCCTCCGTTCCGTTCATCGTGACAGGGCTCCAGATCTCCATCGGACTCGCTTGGTTCTCGTTGGCGGCTGCCGAGATGATTTCGGGCCAGTTCGGCCTCGGTTACCTCATCAACACCTCGTACACGATGGTGCAATATCCAACGATCGTGATTGGAATGCTGACCCTCGGCATCCTCGGCTTCGCCACGAGCGCGTGCGTTCGCCTCGCCGGCGAACGGTTCATGGCGTGGCGTGCGCGCGAGCTGTCCTTGGAGATCCCGTGAGCGCGTCCCCGATCGCGTGGAGGCCTGCGGCCCCGCGTCTGGACGTCGCGGCCGATGCGTTCGGGCCGAGCTCCCCTGCCGATTCCCGACAGTCGGGGGCGATTCGCATCGAGAACGCTGTGAAGTACTACGGGGCGGGCGCCGGACGCGTGCTTGCAGTCGACGGATGTTCGCTCCGCATCGCGCCAGGAGAGATCTTCGTCGTCGTCGGCCCGTCCGGATGCGGCAAGACCACGCTGCTCAATGCCATTGCCGGCTTTCATTCGCTGGATGGGGGCGCGATATACCTGGACGACGCATTGCTGTGCGGCCCAGGGCGGCCTTTGGCTCCGATCGCCGCGGATCGGGTCGTCGTCTTCCAGAACGGAGCCCTCTTCCCGTGGAAGACCATACTCGAAAATGTGGCCTTCGGCCCCACTGTCCAAGGCAACATCCCGCGGGCTCAAACCATCGCTCGGGCCCAGCAGCGGCTGGCCGAGGCCGGTCTGCAAGGATACGAAGAAGCCTACCCCGGCGAGACGTCGTCCGGCGTGAGGCGTCGCATCGAGATCGTCCGCGCCCTGATGACGGATCCGGCGGTCTTGCTCCTCGACGAGCCGTTCCGAGCGCTCGACGCGCTCACGAAGTCGGTGATGCACGAGGCGCTCATCGCGTGCCACCTGCGGACGCGATCGACCGTCTTCTTCATCACGCACGACATCGAGGAGGCCGTATTCCTCGGAAGTCACGTGGCCATCATGACGTCGCGCCCTTGCCGCACGAAGCAAGTGCTCGCGGTGGACCTCCCTTATCCGCGCACGCGCGAGACCATCACCTCGAGGCGTTTCCGCCAGCTCGTCGCGGAGACCATGGCGGCCGTGCACGAAGAGGCCGTCCGCGCTCATGCACTCGGCGAGAAGGAGGGCTGAGTCCGATGAACCATGCGATAGCGAGCGCCATCGAGCCGCGCGCGAGTCCGGCGCCGGTCAATGGCATGCGGCGAAGCGCTACCCCAGCCCGCGCGCAGCGCCGTGCGCTCGCGTCGTATCTTGTCGCGATCCTGGTGTGGCAGATCGGATCGAAGAGCACTCGCTGGTTCGGCTTCGAGCTCCCGCTCCTGAGTCGAATCCCGGCACCCTCCGCAGTAATCGCGGCCTGGTATCGATTGATCGGCGATCCGGGATACTGGCAGAGTTGGCTGGTCAGCTTGGAACGAGTGACCGTCGGATTTGCCGCCGCCGTCATCGCAGGCGTCCCCATCGGCCTGGTCATGGCGCTCTGGCGTCCCGTGCGCGAAGTGTTCTTTCCGGTCTTCGAGCTCCTGAGGCCGATCCCGCCCTTGGCGTGGGTCCCCGTAGCGATCATCTTCTGGCCGACGCAAGAGCTCTCGATCGCCTTCGTCATCTTCATAGGAGCCTTCTATACGATAGTCCTCAATTCGCTGAACGGCGCACGAGCCATCGACCCGCGTCTCGTCCAGCTGGCGCGATCGATGGGGGCCTCCGAATTCAACATCTTCCGTCGCGTCGTCCTGCCCGGGGCGCTCCCGTCCATCCTCGTCGGAATGGAGGTGAGCATCGGAATCACGTGGGAGGTCGTCGTCGCCGCGGAGCTGATCTCCGGCGGCGGCCATTCCGGGACGTCGACTTCGGGCGGCGGCCTGGGCTTCTTCATCTGGAACTCGTACGTCGGGGGGTCGTATTCGCAGATCGTCGTGGGAATGATCTCGATTGGAATTGCGGGCTATCTCTCGTGTGCCGCTCTTCGCGCGGTCGCGGGTCGAGTCGCTCGTTGGGATGCTCCGCACGGAGAGTGCGCGTGAGGCTTCCCGCGTCGCCTCTCGCGACGCCCGAGTTCTCGGGCCTCGAAGTGATCGACGTCGAGAAGACGTACCGGACTGGAAGCGGTGCGCACACGGTCGTAAAAGCGTGCTCTTTCCGCCTGGAGCCGGGCCGCTTCACGGTCATGATTGGCCCCTCGGGAGCGGGCAAGAGTACGCTCGTCCGCCTCATCGCCGGCTTCGAGCCCGTGACGGCCGGAGAGATCCGAATGGCGGGCAAACCGGTGCGCGGCCCAAGCCGAAACCGACAGGTGATGTTC
>JBAULD010000205.1:0-1622 GCA_049578005.1 Polyangiaceae bacterium | reverse complement strand
GCCAATACCCTTGGAGGTATCCCGATCCCGCTGCAGGATAGGATGGAGATTATCCAGCTCAGTGGATACACTGAGTTCGAAAAGCTGAACATCGCGGTGAAGTACCTCGTGCCCCGGCAGCGCAAGGAGTGCGGACTCGACGAAGTTCCCTTTACCGTGACGGAGAATGCGCTCCGCACGGTTATCCACCATTACACGAAAGAGGCTGGAGTCCGTGCGCTTGAACGTGAGATCGCGAGCATTTCCCGCAAGGTGGCCCGTCAGGTCGTAAACGAAGGAAAAAAGCCGATCGAAATCGTCGCCAAGGACGTTCCGCGATACCTCGGAGTTCCGAAGTACCGCGTCGGAAAGAAGGAAGAGCACGACGAAATCGGCCTGACAAATGGCCTAAGCGTGACCTCGAACGGCGGCGGTGAGCTTCTCGCCTGTGAGGTGGCTGTCGTTCCGGGCAAAGGAAAGCTCGTGATCACCGGACTGCTCGAGAAAGGCATGGAGGAGAGCGCGCAGGCCGCGATGAGCTACGTCCGATCGCGCGCCGAGGCATTGGGGCTCGACGCCGATTTCTACCAAAAGGTTGACGTCCACGTGCACTTCCCCGAGTTCGTCCGCAAAGACGGCCCGAGCGCCGGGGTGACCATGGCCACGAGCCTTGCAAGTGCACTCATCAAGGTACCCGTGAAGCGGGACCTCGCGATGACGGGAGAAATCACCCTACGCGGGCGAGTGATGCCGATCGGCGGAGTCAAGGAGAAGCTCCTGGCGGCGCACAGGAGTGGCATCACGACGGTCGTCATCCCGAAGGAGAATCGGAAGGATCTGCGCGAAGTTCCGAGGCGCGTCCTAAAATCCACGCGCATCGTACTCGTGGAGCATATGGATGACGTCCTTCGCGAGGCGCTTTGTCTGCCAGCAACGGCAGCGCTTCTAGCAATCCCGCGTGTGCGGTGGGAGTATCGCGACGGGGAGCTGGTTACCATTGCGAGCGATTCGGTCCCGCTTGGCCCTGCCAGCATCGCGCCTACAGAAATCCCTGGACAGCCGCATCCGGCAGCGCCCGAACCCGCTTCGCCGCCACCGGCGTGACTTCGCGCTTGACCGGGTCTTCCGCATGCGTAGAGTGGCCGGCCCGGGTCACTCGTGGACAGGACGAGTGGGGCGGGTAGCTCAGCGGTAGAGCGCTGGCCTTACAAGCCGGTAGTCGCAGGTTCAATCCCTGTCCCGCCCACGAAAAGGTGCAAGTGAAGCGGTTGGAGACGCAGCAACAGTAGGCCACAAGTTTCGGGGTGGTAGTTAAGTTGGTTATAACGCCGGCCTGTCACGCCGGAGGCCGCGGGTTCGAGTCCCGTCCACCCCGCAAAATCCACTTGTTTTGAGCTGGAATTCGCTACGAGTTTCGTCACTGACGATTCGTTGACGAAGCAGCCGCCGACGCGGCTGCACGAGCCGGGGGGAGCCCGCCAATGAGAAACATCGCCGCGGTAGGGCTTGCACTGGCCGTCGCATGCAACGGGCAGGTGCGCGAAGGCGGCGGAGGCGACGCTGGTGCGTCGACCAGCGCGACCAGCTACGACGCTGGTGGTCTGTCGGCAGCGGGCGGCGGAGACGACGCCGGCGGGTCGACC
>JBAULD010000204.1:0-3532 GCA_049578005.1 Polyangiaceae bacterium | reverse complement strand
CCCCGCTCTCTCTCGTGGTGACGACGCTGGGGCACAGCGTCGGCGGCGACGTTCGCTGGAGCCTTCTCGCGGCGCAGATCGGCATCGCGTGGCTGCTCTTCGTTCTCGCGCGGGGCAGCCGCCATGACCCGAGCGTTGCGCTCGCTATTGCCACTATCCATCTGCTGCACCCCCGGGGTCTTTTCATGCTCGAGCAAGCGTGGACGGATTCGCTGCTAGCATGCGCATTTCTCTCGATCTTGCTGTTGCTTCAGCGCCCAAGCGCTCGTTGGGTGGGAGTTGCGCTCGGGCTCTTCCTCGCCATGAAGCAATACAGCGTGATCGCGCTGCCCCTTCTCGTTCGTGACGGCCGCATTCGCGCCAGGGGATGGCTCGAGGCGCTCGCGGTGGCGACTGCGGTCACGCTTCCTTTCTTCGCGTGGAGCCCGACCGACTTCGTCGCCGACGTAGTTCTTTTTCAGCTCCGTCAACCCTTCCGAGAAGACGCGCTATCGCTTCCTGCGCTTGTCGCAGGCATCACCGGTTGGCACGCGCCCGGCGCCCTGGCACTCGCGGGTGCCGGGGCGGCTGCGGTCTTCGTCTGGCCTCGACTGGGCCCCCGCTCGGCGCCGCATCAACTGCCGCTGGTCGCGGCGCTTGTCTTCGCGTCGTTCTTCCTTCTCGCGAAGCAGGCGTTCTGCAACTACTACTATTTCGTGGACGTGCTCATTCTGGCTGCGGTCGTTCTGACCAAGCCTGCTCAAGCCGGCTTGTCGGACCCGAGCTGCGAACCCGGGGGTGGTTGACGAGCGCGATCGCCTCGCCTCTGGCCTGCCCAGACCGAGAAGGCTACTTTCCCTTCTCCCCGATGACCGACGACGCACGCCGCTACGACCCAGCCGCCATCGAGCCGAAGTGGCAAGCGTACTGGGAAACCCACCAGACTTTCCGCGCCGAGAGACACGCGGGACGCAAGAAGCTCTACGTGCTCGACATGTTCCCGTATCCCTCGGGATCGGGCCTGCACGTGGGTCACCCGGAGGGGTACACGGCGACCGACATCGTCGCGCGGTACCATCGCATGCGCGGCTTCGACGTGCTGCACCCGATGGGCTGGGACGCGTTCGGCCTCCCCGCCGAGCAGCACGCCATCGCCACGGGCGAGCACCCGCGCGAGACGACCAAGCGCAACATCGCGACGTTCAAGCGCCAGCTCAAGATGCTGGGCTTCAGCTTCGACTGGTCGCGCGAAGTCGACACGACCGATCCGGGGTACGTCCGCTGGACGCAGTGGATCTTTCTCAAGCTCTTCGAGCGCGGGTTGGCCTATCAAGCGGAGATCCCCGTCAACTGGTGTCCGGCGCTCGGGACGGTGCTCGCGAACGAAGAAGTCATCGACGGGCTGAGCGAACGCGGCGGATACCCCGTCGAGCGCCTGCCGCTCCGCCAGTGGATGCTCAAGATCACCGCGTACGCCGACAGGCTCGACGCCGATCTCGAGGGGCTGGACTGGCCGGACACGAAAGCCAAGCAGCGCCACTGGATCGGGCGGAGCGAAGGCGCCGAAGTCGACTTCGCCGTCGAAGGGGCGGCAGACCCGATCGTCGTCTTCACGACCCGCGTCGACACGCTCGCCGGCGCGACCTACGTGGTGGTCGCTCCGGAGCATCCGCTCGTCGGGAAGCTCGCGTCGCGCGCGCAGGCCGAGGCGGTGCGCGCGTACGTCGAAACGGCGCGCCACAAGAGCGATCTCGATCGGACCGAGGCGAAGACCAAGACCGGTGTCCCTCTCGGCGCCAGCGCGATCAACCCGATCAACGGCGACCGGATTCCCATCTGGGTCGCCGACTACGTCATCGGCACGTACGGCACGGGCGCGGTCATGGCTGTCCCGGCGCACGACGAGCGTGACCACGCGTTTGCGCGGACGCACGGACTGCCGATCGTCCAGGTCATCGCGTCGACCCGCGAGGAGGCCGTGGACGTTCAATCGGCGGCCTTCACCCGCGACGAAGACGCGGTCACGTTCCGGCAGCGGACGAACGTCCCCGTCCCCGACGGCGTGCCGACCGCCGAGGCCAGGCGCCTCGTCACCGCGTGGCTCCGGGCGGCCGGAAAGGGCCGGCCGCGGGTCACGTACCGCATTCGGGATTGGGTGTTCTCGCGGCAGCGCTATTGGGGCGAGCCGATTCCAATCTATTTCCCGGTGACCTGCGACGGCGATCCGCGCGCGGTGGGCGCCAAGCCGACGATTCACTTCGATCGACCGATCGCGGTCGACGAGAAAGACCTCCCGCTCCCGCTCCCCGACCTCAACGACTTCAAGCCGGGAACCGACCCCGCCGGGCCGCTCGCCCGAGTCCCCGAGTGGCGCTTCTTCCGGCAAGACGGCCGCTGGTATGCGCGTGAAACGAACACGATGCCGCAGTGGGCGGGCTCCTGCTGGTACTACCTCCGGTACCTCGACCCCAAGAACGACGGCGAGGGGTGGAGCCAGGCCGCGTACAAGGACTGGATGCCCGTCGACCTGTACGTCGGCGGCTCCGAGCATGCGGTCCTCCACCTGCTCTACGCGCGGTTCTGGCACAAGGTCCTGTACGACCTCGGCGTCGTCCAAGACGCCGAGCCGTTCCGGAAGCTCGTCCACCAAGGGCTCATTTTGGGCGAAAACAACGAACGAATGAGCAAATCGCGCGGGAACGTCGTCAACCCGGACGACGTCGTTCGCGAGCACGGCGCCGACGCCCTCCGGCTCTACGAGATGTTCATGGGGCCGCTCGAACAAGTGAAGCCGTGGCAGACGAGCGGCATCGAGGGCGTCGCACGGTTCCTCGACCGCGCGTGGGCCGTGGCCACCGGCCCGCGGACGGACGATCCGGCCGCATACGACGAGGCGACCGCGCGCCTCGTGCACAAGACGATAAAGAAGGTGACGCAAGACATCGAGAATCTGCGCCTCAATACGCCGATCAGCGCCATGATGATTCTGGTCAAACACCTCGGATCGCTCGAGGTCGTGCCGACCGACGCCGTCCGCGCGCTGGCCCTCCTTCTTTCGCCGTTTGCCCCGCATCTGGGGGAAGAGATCTGGCACGGTCCGCTCGGCCACTCCGAGTCGCTCGCGTACGAGCCGTGGCCGGAGTTCGATCCGGCGTTGGTCAGAGACGAGCGCGTCGAAATCGGCGTGCAAGTGAACGGGAAGCTCCGCGGTACGGTGACGATCGCGGTCGACGCTGACGAGCAAACGGCGCGGCAGGCGGCGATGGGCGAGGAGCGCGTTCGCGCGTACGTCGAAGGAAAGACCGTGAAGAAGTTCATCTACGTCAAGGGCAAGATCGTAAGCTTCATCGTGGGATGAGCGGGCACGGGCCGCCGAAGGAACGCGTCCGGACCGGTGCGCTTTCGTGCTTGGTGCTCGTGGCTGCGTCGTGCGGGTATCGGGCGGCGTACGGCGGCGAGGGGCAAGCGCGCTTGCGCGTGAAGCTCGTGCGGTCGCTCGTCGCGGACGCGGTCGCGGCCGACGAAGTGGCGAGCGGCGTGCGCGAAGAGCTCT
>JBAULD010000203.1:0-9242 GCA_049578005.1 Polyangiaceae bacterium | reverse complement strand
CAACTGGTCCGGCTTGATGACGCCGTCGGTCTGCACGTCCGATCGCGCGCGCACGGAGCGTCGACGAAGCCCGAAAGCGGGCCCGCCGCGGCGCGAGCAACCTCGGTCCGACGGGGGACGCCGACGAGCACGCCCGCGAGCCGCAGCCGTCGCTCGACCCGGTCGACCAGCAGCGCATGCTCGACGCCATCCGCCTGGCGCTCAAGGACGACCAGATCGAAGCCTTGTCCGACGTCGGAGTGGGCCTGCGGCAGGCCGAGCTCGCGGCCGAGCGCAACGCATCGGAGCCGGCGATGCGCAAGCGCCTGCAGGCATCACGAAAGAAGGCGATCGGTGCGCTGACCGCCAATGGCTACTGGGTCGCCGGCGGGTTCGCCGCCCTGCTGGCGGGCGCGATCGCGTTGGTCTTCTTGCCCGGGCGGCGAACGGACATCGCCCGTCACGATCCGGCGAGCGATGCGCCTCGAGAGCTCGCGGCCGAGCAGCGGCGACTGGCGTCGGACGCGTGCGCACAGAGAAAGTGGGATGCGTGCGAGGCGGCGCTGGACCGTGCCGCGAAGTTCGACCCGTCCGGAGAGCAGGCGGCGGAGGTGGAGAAGCTGCGGGCGGCGATCGCGGCGGGGCGGCGGGAGGGTCGATAACGGGACTGTCGGCTGCGCGCATCCGCGTTTCGAGAGGCCCCTCAGGTCCCTTCACGGCGACGAGACGCAGTCTTGCACTTCTCCGCACGCCTGGAGCGGGAACGTGATGCCCCCTCCCGCATCGATCGTGCAGGTGTGCATCGAGCAGGCGCCCGCCTCGCCGCACTCCGCGCTGCTCGCACAGAGCTGTGGGAACTGAACCGCGCACGAGGCCATGCACGTCCCGAGCGTGGACGCCGTCGACGAAGTCGTGACCAGGCAGCACACGGCCGCGTCGCCACACGCCGCCGCCGAAGAGCAGGTCCTTTCGGAGCTTCCCGAGTCGGGCTCCGTGTAGCCGTCGGTGCTGCCGGTGAAGAGGACGCACCCGTTCACCACTGGCAAAACGAGCAAGATCGCGAGCTTGGCGGCGCGCATCAGAACGAGGTCCTGAGAGTGAAGCTGGCGCCGGAACCGTTCGGTGCGACGCCGACCTGCGTCTCCGTCGCGCGATCCGCGTGATGGGTGAGGACCAGGTAGGCGCCGAGACCCAGACCGACGGCCGCGAGTCCCCATGCCGCTGCGTTCCACCCACTGAGCGTGGCAAGATCGGAGTTGGCGGTAAAGCCGGTCGGGGAGCAGACTTTCGCCGCGTTGCAGTTGCTGTTGCGCGTGGAGTTGTCGATCAGCATGGCGACCGACGTGCCGATCGCGACGAGCCCCGCGGGCGCGCCCACGCCGCCCAGCACGATCCAGCCCCACGTCCGTCCGCTCCGGCGCGCCGCGCGCTCGTCGGGCGTCTCGCGGTCGGTGGAAGACGTCGCCTCGGCGGGAGCGGGTGCGGGTTGAACACCGGGCTGCGGTGGAGACGGATCGGCCGCCGCGGGCATCGGCTGGACGACCCACGCCGCGTTCGCGATCGCGCATGAGAGCGCAAATCGCCCAAGCCACCGGTCGGAGCGCATCATCGACGCGCATCATCCGCGATCTCGCGCCGCAAGTCTCGCGGCAAGCCGCGGCCTTGGCAGACGCGTCCGCATCGGCGTGGCCATCCCTACGGTGGTTCAACGCGGCATATTCCGGCGACCTTTCTTCCGACCTCGTCGTCCAGGGTCACGAGGGGGAGCCCGTGCGTGAGCGCGACCCAGACATACGCAGCGTCTGCTGCGCGGAGCTGCGTCTTGGCAACGACTCCGCAAATCGCCCGAGCCGAGCGCGGGCCGATGGTCACGAGCTTGCGCCCGGCAAGATCGACACGGAGGTACTTCTCGGCGCGTGCGGGTAGCGCTTGCCCGCGAACGAGGGCGGAGGTCACTTCGACGTCGAAGAGCGCAGGCACGACGATGTCGTCGGCGCCCGTGAGCAACCTGGCGAGCCGAGCCCGCGCTGGGGCATGAGACGGTTCGCACGGCCGCACTGCGGCGACGGCAACCGAGGCATCGAGCACGTACGTCGTCACCGGCGCCCTTCGAGCAGGTCGCCCACCGCGGAGAAACTCTCGTCGCCCGCCATCTCGGCCGCGAGCTCGCAGAGGCGTCGCTCCGCCTTCTCGGGTGTCATGACGGCGCGACGCCGCCGGCCGCGCGCGACGCTGACTGGAACGACGGCCGCCGCGGGCTTGCCGTGACGGAGGATCAGGATCCTCTTCCCGTGGTGCTCTGCCTGATCCACGACCTCCGAGAGGTGTGCTTTGATGTCTGCGAACGAGCGCTTCTCCACGTGACCAATATGACCTATCGATACTGCGTTCGCAACCGGGCTACTGAATCGCCTTCATCGCGCCAAGGCGTTCGAAATCCTCGTCGCTGAGCCGGACGCCGGCCGCGGCGCAGTTCTCCTCCAGGTGCGCGACGCTGGACGTGCCGGGGATGGGCAGCATCACCGGCGAGCGACGGAGCAACCATGCGAGCGCCACTTGGGACGACGTGGCCCCCATCGCCTCGGCGACCTTGGCGACGACGCTGCCGGCTTGGGTCAGCTGCCCGGCGGCGACCGGAAACCAGGGGATGAACCCCAACCCGCGGCGCGTGCAGTACTCGAGCACGTCTTCCGATTGCCGGTCGACGAGGTTGTAGCGGTTCTGCACGGTCGCGACGGGCACGATGCGCTCGGCCGCCTCGATGTCCGATACCTTCACTTCGGAGAGACCGACGTATCGGACCTTTCCCTCGCGCTGCAGGTCCCGCAAGAGTCCGAACTGTTCGTCAGCCGGCACTTTGGGGTCGATGCGGTGGAGCTGAAAGAGATCGATGCGCTCGACGCCGAGCCGCCGAAGGCTCATCTCGCATTCCTGCCGGAGGTACTCCGGACGCCCGACCGGCGGCCATTCGGCGTACGACGGACCGGTCCGCACGAGTCCCGCTTTGGTCGCGATGACGAGGCCGCGGGGGTAGGGGTGAAGCGCCTCGTGAATCAGCTCTTCGCTGACATGCGGCCCGTACGAGTCGGCCGTGTCGATGAAGTCGACCCCGAGCTCGATCGCGCGACGGAGCACTCGAATCGCCTCGCTGGGATCCTTCGGGGGGCCCCAGACGCCGGGACCGGTGAGTCGCATGGCGCCGAAGCCCAGTCTGTGGACGCGTAGGTCGCCGATCGCGAACGTCCCGCCCGATCCCGCCGGCCGCGGCGCGGTTCGGCTTTCGCTCATCGATGGTTGCATCGCTGCCTGCCTTTCGTCGTTTTTTTCGCTCGTCGGGAGGGCGGTCCGCCCTCCGCCCGCGACCGGTGCATTTCATGTTCCCGATTCGCTCAGCCGAGCGCGAAGCGAGCGACCACGGGTTGAGCTCAGACCGCCATCGCGTCGCGAAAGGCGGCGGTGTCCGTGAAGGTTTCGAAGCGGGTGAGAACGCCGCGCGACGACGACCAGGCGTGCGCGAAGGGAGCGAAGAGCGTGCGTCCCGTCGTTCGGTGCTGGCCTCGGTAGTGGCCGATGGCCACGACCTCGGCCGCGTCGCTCGATGCGACGACCTTGTCGAGTGTGATCGAGAACGAGGACCAGTCCGCGGCGATGGCCGCGAAGACATGCTCCTTGACCGCCGCGGGGCCGACGAGCGTGCCGCCGTACGGGAAGCCCTTGGGATCGTTCCAGCTCACGTTGGGCGAGAGCCGCCCGAGGGCGGCGTCGAGGCGGCCGGCGCCGAGGTCCGCGTAGAACTCCTGCACGGTCTCGGCGCCCGTACGCTCTCCGAAGACGCGAGCGATGTGCGCGGCGACCGTGCTCGCGTGCTCTTCCAGTGCGAAGTGTCCTCCGTCGAGAAGGACCACCTCGGCGTCGGGGAGGTCACGCCGGAAGGCCTCGGCGCCGGCCTGGACGAAGAACGGGTCGTTCTTTCCCCAGACGACCAGCGTCTTCGGCCTGTGCGCGCGGAAGTAAGCGTGCCACGCCTCATACGAGGCGACGTTCTTCTCGTAGTCGATGAAGAGCGCGATCTGCGCCTCGGCGACGCCGGGCCGGTCGAGCCGCGCCTGGTCGAGCGTCCACGCGTCCGCGTCGAGGTGCGACGGTTCGCGGGCGCCGGCCGTGTACTGCATCTTCGTGGCCTCGGCCGTGAGAAACCCGCGCGCGGCGGCGAGCGTTTGCTCGTTTCGTTCCTTCCAGAGCGGCAGAAAGAGGTTGGCGACGGCCTCGCTGACGCCTTCCATGTAGGCGTTCGCGTTCTGCACGACGAGCCCGCACACGCGGTGAGGCTCTGCGGCCGCGAGGCGGAGGCCGACCGGGCCACCGAAGTCGTGGAGGTAAAGGACGTAGCTCGCGACCTCGAGGCGATCGAGGACCTTGCGCGTGACGGCCGTGAGGTTGTCGAACGTGTAGTCGAACTTCTCGACCGGCGGAGCGTCGGATTGCCCGTACCCGATCATGTCGGGCGCGATGACGTGGAAGCGATCCGCGAGCAGCGGAATGAGATCGCGGAACATGTGAGACGACGACGGGTAGCCGTGGAGCAGGACGACCGCGGGAGCGGTCTTGTCGCCGGCCTCCCGGACGAAGACATGCAAGCCGTCGACCTCGACGATGCGGCGGGTGACCTGCTGGACCTGGGGGATCATGGGAGCCTTTCCGGCGGGGAAGCGTTCCCCGCTACGGAAACCCCGACGAGACGGCGCGGGGCGTTCTTACGTGGCACCGAGACGGTTTCTTCGACGTAAGATCGTGGAGGCTCACGCCGTCGAAGCGGGGTGAACCCCGCAACGACCTTCCGGGTCCCCGCCGTCTCTCGGGGCTCGCGCTGCCACGGCGCGGCGCACGGGACGCGTGATACCGTCGGGTCATGGATCTTCGAGGCGATGCGGCAAAGGCGGGAGCGCCCCTGCCGCGCGCCAACGAGGAGTGGGTTCGGGCCCTCGGCGACGACGGCGCGTCGGGAGAAGGCGCGCGTCGCGAGCTGCGCGCCGTCCTGGTCACCGGTCTTCGGCGCGCGCTGTCACGCCGCGGCGTCGCCGAGGACCTGTGCGAGGACTTCGCCCAGGAGGCCATGCTCCGCGTCCGCGAGCGTCTCGCCGCGTTCCGGGGCGAGGCCCGGTTCACGACGTGGGCGCTTTCGATCGCGACGCGCATCGCGTTCGACGAGCTACGCCACAAGCGATGGAAGGACGTCTCGTTCGACGCGGTCAGCGCGGACGCAAAGCGGCCCCTCGTGTTCGAGCCGCGCGTCGAGGCTTCGCAGGACAGGGGGCTCGTGCGCGAACGGGTGCTCGCTTCGCTGCGCGACGTCCTCGAGAACGATCTCACCGACAGGCAGCGCGCGGCGCTCGTGGCGGAGCTCAATGGAATGCCTCAGGCCGAGATCGCTCTGCAGCTCGGGATGAGCCGCAACGCGCTCTACAAGCTGAGCCACGACGCGCGCAAGCGGGTGAAGGCTCGGCTCGAGCGAACCGGGATCTCCGAAGTCGACGTGCTGTGGGTATTCGAGTGAGGAAGTAGCCATGCCGCTCAACGACCGACACGTCCGCTCGCTCCTTCAGGCATGCAAGGAGACGCACGCCGAGGAGATCGACTGCGACGAGTTCCACGCCGCGATGGCGGAGTACGCCGAGGCGTGCTTCGAGAAGCGACCGATTTCCGGCGCGTTCGCGAAGGTCGTGGAGCACGAGCGGCTGTGCGCGAACTGCGCGGAGGAGTGTCGGACGCTCATCGAGATGATCGGTGAGGTGGGGCGTGGCGCCTGACGAAGGATCGTCGTCGTCATGACGAGGGTTCGTCGGCACGTCCACCGCCAGGGGAGCCGGCGTATCGCGCAAGGGCACCGCGCCGCCCTTCAGCGGGCGCGGGCGACCGGCTCGCTGTTTGCTAAGGCCAAGCGCCAACCCATGCTTCGAGACCGTGAACCTATGCCCGCTGCTTGCTTTCTTCTCCCCGTCCGATGCCTCGTCCTCTCGTCGCTCCTTCTTGCCTGCGCTTCATGCGCGCCGGCGAAGGACCAAGGCGCGCCACGTGCGAGCGTCCAGACGGACGGCGATGCCGGTGGGACCGACGGCGGCCCCCAGCAAGACAGCCCTTCACAAGACCTGGCCGACGCAGGGACCGTGACCTTTCGGGTGGACGTGACGAAGGGACCTGCTCGGCAGTTTCAACCCCCGGCGACGCCCGCACCGGTGTCCAAATACATCTACGGGATCAACGCGGGACTCAAGGGGACATCCGTCTCGGAAAATCTGATCGCGCGAACGACCCGGTGGGGTCTCGTCCGTCAGGGCGGTGACGCCTACACGCCCTGGAACTGGACCAACAACTACAACAACGCGGGATCCGACTATTGCTTCTACCAAGGCGTCGGTCTCGGGGGTGACGCGCTGGCCGGAGCGATCACGGACCCGGGCGGGGACACGATTCCCGCGGCGCAGGCCAAGGGCGAGGCTTTCCTCGCCACGGTCCCGATCATCGACGACGTGGCGGCCGCCGTCGACAACGTGGTCCGCCCTTGCCCGGTTGCCGGAACCTTCTGTGACGGCACGTCGAGCTCGACGCGCGTGAATCCCAACCAGTGGCCGTTCGTCACGGACTCCGATGCCGGAGACGCGGGAGATCCGGCGTTCGTCCCGAACGCGGCGGCCAAGCCCGACGGCGGCTACTGCACGTGCTCGGCGGCGTGCGATGGCGGTTGCCAGGTCGCGGCGAGCCCCGTGTACCAAGACGAGTTCGTGCACTACGTGCGGGGGGCGTTTGGCACGGGAGCGCCGGTCTTCTTCAGCCTCGACAACGAGCCGAACTACTGGGGCGGAACGCACCCCGAGCTGTGGCCGTCGACCGGCGCCATTCCCTGCCAGAAGTACACGGTCACGTACGACGACATCGTGAGTCGAAACATCGCCTTCGCCACGGCGATCAAATCCGCGTGGCCGACGACGAAGGTGTTCGGACCGGTCGTCGCGCAAGACGGGATCGTCTACGCGCATTCGTACTCCGATGCGCACGCGCCGACGGAGTTCCTCGACTACTACCTCGCGCAAATGCGAGCGGCGTCCTCCGCGGCCGGAGGGCCGCTTCTCGATGCGCTCGACGTCCACTACTACACGAACAACGGGAACACGCCCCCCGGCCCGGCCCAGTGCGTCCAGTCGCCGCGGCTCTTTTGGGATCCGAGCTACACGGCCCTTTCGGCCGCAAAGACGGCGAGCTTGGACTTCGGTTGGACCGGCGTCGCCGACTATTTCTCGCAGGCCTGGTATCCGCGGAAGTTCATTCCCCGACTCCTGGCCAAGATAGCGAGCGCCTACCCGGGCGATCCCGCCGCGCCCGTGCTTTCGATCAGCGAGTACAACAATGGTTGCGAAACCGACATATCCGGGGGCGTTGCGCAGGCCGACGTCTTGGGGATATTCGGTCGCGAGGGGGTGTGGGCGGCCGCCGCGTGGCCGTCGCAGCCGCTGGCCGACAACTACCTCCTCGCGGCGTTCGATCTCTATCGAAACTACGACGGCGAGGGAGCCGTCGTCGGGGACACGGCCGTCTACGCGAGCACGAGCGACGTCGCCGACACGTCGGTCTACGCGTTCGCCCACTCCGACGATTCCTCCGCGATCGACCTCGTGGCGATCAACAAGACGAACGCGGTCGTGTCGGCCACCATCCAGGTAGCGGGCAGTCCGGGGTTTGCGATGGCCTCCGCGTTCGAGCTCGTCGCCGGGAGCGCGGCGGTGACGCCGGCGCCGCCAGCGGTTCCAGTCACGTGTAGCGCGGGGACGTGCACGCTCACGTACGCGATGGCGCCGCTGAGCGCGACGACGCTCATCGTTCGCTGACCGGCGCTTGCGCCGCCAAGCTCGATTTTCCCGCGCCCGCGGCCGCGAGTGGCAACGGACTGCGGAAAAGGTGTACGTATAACTTGCCCGATGTCCGACGACGACGTGCTCCGTGAAGCAACGCGGCGAATCGGCACGATACTGGGGGGCAAGTATACGATTGACGGCGTCCTCGGCATTGGCGGCATGGCCGTCGTCTATTCCGCGACGCACCGCAATCGAAAGCGCTTCGCGCTCAAAGTCCTCCACGCGGAGCTTTCGGCCCGACGCGACATCCGCGCTCGCTTCCTCCGGGAAGGGTACGTGGCCAACTCGGTGAATCACCCCGGAGTGGTCGCGGTGTTGGACGACGACGTGGACGCCGACGGCTCGGCGTTTCTCGTCATGGAGCTCCTCGAAGGCGCCACGGTCGACGATCTTCGGTCGAGGCTGGGCGGTCGCCTGCCGCTTCGCGAAGCGCTCGCTGTGGCGCACGAGTTGCTGGACGTCTTGGCCGTGGCTCACGAGAGCGCCATCATTCACCGCGACATCAAGCCGGCGAACCTGTTCGTATCGAGGGCAGGGCACGTCAAAGTCCTCGACTTCGGTATCGCGCGGCTCCGCGACGTAGCATCGAGCGTGCAGTCGACTCGTGCCGGGGCGATCGTCGGAACGCCTTCGTTCATGGCGCCCGAGCAGGCCCTCGCGCAGGGGGACGAAATCGACCCTCGGACCGACCTCTGGGCGGCGGGGGCGACCCTGTTCACGATGCTCTCCGGGCAGTTCGTGCACGAAGGAGACAACGCGCGACAGACGATGATCAAGGCGGCGACCGCGCCCGCGCGTTCCCTGCGGGACGTGGCTCCGGACACTCCGCCCGCGGTCGTCGACCTCGTGGCGAAGGCGCTCGCGTTCGAACGTTCGGCGCGCTGGGCTACGGCCGCCGCGATGCGCGAGGCCGTGGCAGAGATTCATCAAGCGCTCTTCGGTGCATTCAGCCACGATTATCTCAAGGCGTTCCTCGAGCACGCGCCCCGCGAATTCGAGAGCTCCCGCACCGAAGAGCCGCTCGACGCGGCGAAGAGCCCTTCGGAGCCAGGAAAGCCCCGGCGCCGGCGCGCGGCGTTCATCGCGGCCGTCGCCGCGGTCGCGGGACTGGGGGTCGGAACGGTGGCGCTCGAGTACGCGAAGGAGCCGCCGCAAGAACGCCAGCCGTCGGCCGCAGCGATTCAGGCACCGGCCGTTCGCGAGTCGACCGTCGCGCCCGGGCCTGCCTCTGTCGCTCCCGCGACGGAGACCCTGGGCCTGCCGCCGGCGGAATCCTCGGCTGTGTCGGATGCCCCGACGGCGCCCGCGCCCGCGCCGCTCGCGCCATCCCCACGGGCGATCGCCCCGTCCGCGCCC
>JBAULD010000202.1:0-2842 GCA_049578005.1 Polyangiaceae bacterium | reverse complement strand
TGCGCCCCGCCTTGTCGCCAAAGCTATCGTAACACTTGCGCCCCGCGAGCTCGACGAGCAGCTCGTTGTCGGTGAGCGGGTCCTCGAACGCGCGGTCGTGATCGCCGCGACGCGTGAGCTTGTGAGGGAAGAGCGCGGCCATGCTCCACTCCGCGTCCTTCGGCAAGCACTCGGGGCGATGAGTCCCAACCCAGTTAGCCATCTCTCGAACGCCCTCAGGGCGGATCCTCATCTCGCCGATGATCGCGACCGTCGGGTCGCTCGTCAGGATCGTGACTTTGTCTTTTATGTTTTCCATGTGCTCCTCCTTCTCGCGTTGCGCATCCACCCGCGCCACTCGACGCGGAACTTCTTGCCCCCGCCGGGGGCGGAGAGCGTCGTCACCTTCCACCACTTGCGCAGGCGCAGCTCCTCGAGCACGAGCTGCATCCACGTTGGGCACTTCTCCCCCCTCGGCAGCTCGAAGTCGACGAGGCCCGTGCGGTGCAGGGCGCGGCGATACCTCCAGAGCAGCTCCGCGGTGGCCCGTACGACGCGCCGGTGCACGTCCGAGATGCCGATCCTTTGCTGGTGCGCGTCGAACGTCCCCGCCTTCACGACCGTGCCGAGCACGCCGAGGAGCGCGCGCCTCATCGAACGAAACCCGGGTTTCGTTCCGGCGGCACCTTCACGTTGGCGTCGCCGAGGGCCCTGACCAACTCGTCCACGCGAATCTGCAGCGCGTCGACCCGCTTGTTGGCCACTTCAAGTTGCCCGTGCAGGATGCGCCGCAGCCGCGCCTGGTCGGCCAAGATGCCCGCGTAAAGCGCGATCACCGTCGCGAGCGCGTTGTGCGCCCCCTCGGGCGTGAGTGCTTGCCCCCCCGCGTCCATCGACTCGCTCACGGTTTGCTCCTGGAGTGTTCCGCTCCCGACCCCAGTAGTCGTCTCAAGCACAGGACCCCACTAGTCGTCTCGAGCACGATGTAGTCGAGCGCCGCGAGTGTTTGCACACCCATGCGTACTTGCAATTCCTCTAGTTTGTATGGGAATTTCCCAATCATGCGCGCCCACTGGTCCATCAAGTCGGCGCAGCGCTCGGCCTCCTGCACCTTCGCAGCCGACTCGCCCGACGCTCGGCGAAGCACCGCCCAAATGCGCACAAGCATCCCAGCCATCGGATCCCGGCCGAGCAACACGAACATCGGCTCGTCCGGCTCGGCGTTGGCGTAGCAGTCGAACTCACCCGGATTGTTTTTCGTTCCCATGACTCGGAGTTGATGCCGTCCCGAGCGCGCGCAGCTGCATCTTGAACGCCGAGGCGCAGAGCTGCATCGCCATCTCCATGCCCAGGCCCATGCCTCGAGCCGCCGGCAGAGCGAGCGTCAGCGCCGCCGACAGGGCGTACGTCACGCTGGCGAAGAACGAGGCCTCCGCCTCCGTCAAGGGCACGAACGCGCCCGGGCCGGCGACCAGCGAGTCGCCCGTCGACAGCGTCATCACCGGCCCGCCGACGGGCTTGCCGTCGACCGGGCTGACGTAGACCCTCTCCACGCCGTCGAAGTACTCCTTCGCCCTCGCCACGATGCCCGTCTCCACGTGCAGCAGCCACGCCCCGCGCGCCGCGAGGTCCACCGGGCCCATCGGGGCGCTCACTTCCGATCCTCCCCGATCGTCACGAGCGCGGCCCGTGCGATCCCCAAGACTCTCCGACGCGTGTAGTCCGCGTTGCCGTTACGCTCTACGCTGGTCACGATCGCCTTCAGGGCCTTGACGCAGATCGCGAGGTCCTCCGCCGCGTCCGACCTGGCCGTCTCCTCGAGCACCTTCATGTCTTCGAGAGCTAGCTCGACGTGCCGCTTGCACGCCATGAACGCTCGCCTGATGCGAACCGCGTCCGCCATCGCGCTCCTCTTCAGCTTCCCACGCGGCGGCCTCTTATTCGTGCCCTTCGAGTTCTGCATGGGGGAGGTGATGCCGCGGGCTCAGTCGCCTACGACCTCGTCGGGGTTGGCGAGGCGCTCGCGCCAGCCCGGGCCCAACGCGTCCGCGAGCGCCTCGGAGTCGCGCACGAGCGCCGCCGCGTCCTCGGGGTGTCGGACGTACGCCTCCCATCCGCGCATGTATCCGCTCCGCCACGACTCGCCCATCTGCGCGGCGGCGAACTCCAGCCACTCGCGCCGCGTCGCCTTTGGGTGCATCTCGGCGAAGAGCAAGGCGACCTCGCGCAAACGCTCGGGCGGCTCGGGTCCCTCGTGCCACGTGCCGAGGAGCCGCTCAGCCCACCGCCGGGCGCGCTCGAGGAGCGTCAAAGGGGGGCCTCGTAGTCGAGCAGCATCTGACCCTTCTTGTAGTGCCACACGCGACACGAAGAGAGAACCTTGCGCAACCCTCGCACGACTGCCCTGTTGTCCTCGGCGTAGTCGGTGACCTCTTGCTCCCGGAGGAAGGCTGCCTTGAACTCGACCACGCGCTCTGTCGTACGAGCTCCGGCCAACGTCGCGAACGCCGTCACGTGGTGACCGTAGTGCCGCCGAAGCCAAGCAACCGTGACGTCCTTCGCCGCCTGCCCCCGTGCGGTCACAACCACGAAGTCCTGGAACGCAGGAGGCACATAGAGCACCGGGGCCGTCTCGTAGTGAGCGAGGAGCGCATCTCTTCTCGCGATGCGCTCCGGGCCCGTCATCCTACGCCAAGGCTTTGAAGCCTCAGAAGGTGCCACAGCGAGCACTCCATCGAGGTCGTATCCGAACTTCAAAGCCCAGCCGCCAGCAGCGTCGTCTTCATCACCTCAACGTCTTTGGCCGCCAGCTCCATCTGCTCCGCCCAAACCTTCGCTCGCAACGCCGGGTCGTCCTTCCAAG